>PWUP01000228.1 GCA_003562535.1 Gammaproteobacteria bacterium
CCAAAGCGCTTGGCCGTTCGCCCGAAAGCTGGTTGCTGATGCAAGACCACTACGAGCTCTGGCATGCTCGACAAACTGTAGATCTAGAATCTGTTGAAAAAGTCGTGTTCCGTGCAGTCTAACCGTTGAGCGTGCGTTGACGATTCGCCTTCGACCTCCGTTTCAAAGAAGCTCGAAAACCACATTGGAGCGATTTGGTATTTCGTTCACTATTACAACCCAACCTTGTCTGTCGCCGCTGAATGACGTGTCACCACCCTATTTAGGACTACCGTTTTCTATGATTTTAGGAACGGTTCGCAGCCCGCGCTCTTGAGAATGTGCTGATCTAAATCGGCCATAAACAAAATTTATGCCATAAAAATTTTACACCTTTTATTTTCAATAATTTAAAGAATAATAAGCTTTTTTTACAGCTTGGCTTGAATTTAATATCTTGTTTTATATGGCAATAAAAAATCAGCCGTTATATGACAGTTTCTTTGCGATAGCGTTTTTATTCTTTATACTGCCCTGCACTTTGGATTTCCCAATTTCTGAAATCCGTCAAGCGAGGTAGTTGTAATCATGAGTGAAAAGTCACAGAGAAAGTTAGCTAAAAATCTTAAAGCTGTTGATGTTTCAGGAAGTCTTGTTGATGATCTGGGAGAAGATAACAGTCTTAAGACATCTGCTGAAATAGTAGCGGTCAATGAAATTATTCAGTCCGCTGCCAAACACGATATCAAAACGGTTGCCGAACGGCTCGGCACTATCGTTAAAGGGGCTTCTGCAGACGATTTGGCGGTATTGCGCAAAGCGTTACTGCAGAATGAGATGGCCGCTAAGGTCAATACGGGCGTCAAGGCAGATGACGAACTTTCCGATGACTGGCGTATTGGGGGCTATCCTTACAAAAACCGGATGTCCACTAAAAACTACGAGAAGCAGAAATTTTTGCTTCAAGTCGAACTGCTTAAATTGCAGAAGTGGGTTAAGGAAACCGGTCAGAAAGTGGTCATTTTGTTTGAAGGTCGTGACGCTGCCGGTAAAGGGGGGGCCATCAAGCGCTTCATGGAGCACTTGAATCCTCGTGGTGCGCATGTTGTCGCCTTGGAAAAACCCACTGAAATCGAGCGAGGTCAGTGGTATTTTCAACGCTACATCGAGCATCTACCCACGTCAGGTGACATAGTCATTTTTGACCGGTCGTGGTACAACCGCGCCGGTGTCGAGCGGGTGATGGGTTTTTGTACTGATGAGGAATACGCTGAGTTCATGCGTCAAGTGCCAGAACTAGAGCGCAATCTGGTGGCTAGTGGTATCCATCTGATTAAGTTCTGGTTTTCGGTCAGTCGTGATGAGCAGCGGCGCCGCTTTAAGAAGCGTAAAAATGATCCTCTCAAGCAGTGGAAGCTCAGCCCGGTTGATTTGGCCTCGCTGGATCGTTGGGATGATTACACTAAAGCCAAGGAAGCGATGTTTTACTGCACGGATACTACGGACGCTCCGTGGATTGTGATCAAGTCGAATTGCAAAAAGCGGGCGCGTTTGAATGCGATGCGCTATGTTTTGCAGCGTTTGCCTTATCCCGACAAGTCGTTGCAGAAGATTGGTCCGGTCGATCCGTTGTTGGTGGGACGGGCTAATGTGGTTTATGAGCGGGGCGAAAAAGACGAGCTGCCTTTGTTGTAGCCGTCAATCCGTCTAACCGCACAATCACTCCCCGGCGGCTGCAAGGTCGCCGGGGATAGAAAGCGTCTAGCCGCTTCGCCATTTAATCGAGCAACCAATGCTGGGCGTTTGTTCACTCGGCCCCTGACCGGTCTGGGCCACTTGCACCATCGCCTCAAATAATTCGCGCCGTGAGTCTCCCGCTTCAAAATTGCGTCCGGTCGCATCGAGCCGACCTCGGTACTGTAGTTTTAACTCCTTATTATAACCGAAAAAATCAGGGGTACAGACCGCCCCATATAATTTAGCGACTTCTTGAGTTTCATCAATTAAATACGGAAAAGTAAACCCAAATTCTTCGGCGACTTGGCGCATATTGTCGAAAGAATCTTCGGGGTATTCACTGGGGTCATTGGCCATAATGGCTACGCTGTGAATGCCGTGGTCGTGTAACTCGCGGCAGTCACGGACTAAGCGTGGTCGGATGGCCTTGACATAAGGGCAGTGATTGCAGATAAACATCACTAGCAAACCCTGAGGCCCGGCACAATCGTGCAGTGTCCAAGTTTTGCCATCGACACCGGGCAGTGCAAAATCCACAGCCGCTTGGCCAAACTCACAAACTGGGGGATTCAGTGAAACCATAATATGCTCCTGAGTCAGTATGGGGCGTTAACATAGCATTTTCTAATGACGACTGTGAACATGCCAAAATCTAAGAGACTATCTCCTCAAGTATTATTACCGCGTCTGTTTGCGGCTGCTGTAGCTGCGGCGCAAGCCGAGCAAGTGTTACCGGCACAATTACCGCCACCCCCCAAGGGGCGAACGGTGGTCATTGGTGCCGGTAAAGCCTCTGCTGCTATGGCCAAGGTGCTGGAAGACCACTGGTCAGGGCCATTAACCGGCTGCGTCGTCACTCGCTATGGTCATGCCGTGCCTTGTCAGCAGATCGAAATCATCGAAGCCGCTCACCCCGTGCCCGATGCAGCGGGCGAACACGCCGCTCGGCGGATACTAACCGCTGTTCAGGGCTTAACGGCGGATGATTTAGTCATCGCCTTGTTTTCTGGTGGGGGATCGGCCTTGCTGAGTGTACCGGCACCGGGTTTGTCATTGGCTGATAAACAGAGAGTCAATCAGGCGTTACTCAAGAGCGGGGCCACTATTGAGGAAATCAATGCCGTGCGTAAACATCTATCGGCGATTAAGGGTGGACGCCTAGCGGTGGCGGCGGCTCCCGCGCCGTTGTGTACGCTGCTGATTTCCGATGTGCCGGGTGACGATCCGGCGGTGATTGCTTCGGGGCCGACGGTGGCTGATCCCAGTTGCTTTGCTGATGCCCAAGCCATTATCGCTAAATACGCCATTGAATTACCTAATGCGGTAGCGCAACACTTGCGCCAGGCGGTCGATGAAACTCCCAAGCCGGGCGATCCGCGTCTCGCCCATGCGCTCACCCGAATTGTGGCGACTCCCCAGCAGTCTTTGGAAGCCGCTGCCGTCGTGGCACGTCAAGCCGGTTATACTCCATTGATTTTGGGCGATAGCCTTGAAGGTGAGGCGCGAGATGTGGCCTTAGTCCATGCCGGTATTGCGCGGCAAATCCGGCGTTATGGCCAGCCTGTGCCAGCCCCCTGTGTGCTGTTGTCCGGGGGCGAAACCACGGTGACTGTGCGTGGCCGTGGGCGGGGAGGGCGCAATACCGAATTTGCCTTGGCATTGGCGCTGGCTCTGCGTGGGTTGCCGGGCGTTTATGCCATTGCCTGTGATACTGACGGTATTGACGGCACTGAAGACAATGCCGGGGCGATGATTGACCCCGATACTTTGGTGCGTGCTGAGCAGCGCGGCTTAAAAGCCGCGCATTATCTGGCGGACAATAATGGCTACGGTTTTTTTTCGGGGCTGAATAATCTCGTCATCAGTGGCCCGACCTTGACTAATGTTAATGATTTTCGTGCCGTGGTGATTGCGGGTCAACCGTGATTTTTACTTTGCCAGCAAGCACTTGCCATTACCCGTTTATCATTAAATATCATTGTGAGAGTAAAAAATATTACATTTGACTTGCACTCATCGCATTATAGGCTAACACTATGTCACAACAACTGACCGTGCTAGAACCAATCTATTAAACTCAGAGGTGACTATTAAATGTCTGATTTGAATGAAATCAACAAGCATTCTCAAGTACCCAAACTGATCGACGATCTCAAGCGCGGCACGGTGAGTCGGCGCGAATTTCTGCGCACCACCACTCTATTGGGGGTATCGGCCACGACCGCCTATGCCTTAGCCGGTCAAATCACCGGTCACGCCCTGATGCCGGTGGCTCATGCTCAGGGGACTCCGCGCCCTGGGGGAGTATTACGGGTCGCTATGGTGGTGCAGGAAATGAGCGATCCGGCGACGTTTGACTGGACGGAAAAATCCAATGTGGCACGGCATATCCTCGAATACCTGACCATTACCGGATATGACAATATCACCCGACCTTATCTGGCCGAGTCTTGGGAGGTCAGCGAGGATCTCACTCAATGGACGTTCCATCTGCGGCAAGGGGTGAAATGGTCGAATGGTGACGAGTTTAACGCCGATGATGTGGTGTATAACTTTACCCGCTGGTTAGATCCGCGCACTGGCTCCAGCAATCTGGGGCTGTTCGACGCCATGCTCGATCCCGCGGGTGAAGACGGTACCCGGCGCATGAGTCCTAATGCCATTGAGAAACTGGACGATTACACGATACGCCTCAATCTCAATGCACCGGTGCTGTCCATTCCCGAGAACTTGTATAACTATCCTACGGCGATTGTGCACCGCCGCTTTGAGGAAGAAGGCGGCGATCTCAGTCGTAATCCGGTTGGTACCGGGCCTTATGAGCTGGCGGAATTCCG
>PWUP01000129.1 GCA_003562535.1 Gammaproteobacteria bacterium
CGGGGACCGAGCTGGAATAATTCCCTGTTTGAGGACAATGCTGAGTTTGGTCTGGGGATGCGGCTGGCGGTGGATAATCTGGCCGCCGCGGCCCGCACCCAGCTTCAGGCGCTGGCGGCTGAGTTGGATGATCCGGCATTAGTTGAGGCATTACTCCATGCCGAGCAACGCAGCGAGGCCGAGATCCGCGAGCAACGCCAGCGAGTAGCGCGTCTCAAGCAGCGTCTGGCCACCCTGGCGACCCCGGCTGCCCTGCAATTACACGCCGTAGCCGATTATCTGTTACGGCGCAGTGTGTGGTGTATTGGCGGGGATGGCTGGGCCTATGATATTGGCTTCGGGGGGCTGGATCATGTGCTCAGTTCCGGCGCGGACATCAATATTCTGGTGCTGGATACCGAGGTCTATTCCAACACCGGCGGCCAAAATTCCAAGGCCACGCCGCGTGGTGCGGTGGCAAAATTCGCCGCCAGTGGTCAACCGAATCGTAAAAAGGATTTAGCGCGGATTGCTATGGATTATGAAACCGTGTTTGTGGCGAAAGTGGCCTATGGTGCCAAGGACACCCATACCCTCAAAGCCTTTCTCGATGCCGAGAGCTATCCGGGCGTGTCGCTGATCATCGCCTACAGCCCCTGTATCGCCCACGGTATGGATTTATCCCATAACCATCATCAACAGGATTTGGCGGTCAAATCCGGCCACTGGTCGTTATTGCGCTATGATCCCCGTCTGCGCGAGCAGGGACGGCATCCTATGTCGGTGGACAGCCCCGCGCCCAGCATTCCATTCAGTGAATTTGCCCGCAATGAGGCGCGGTTCACCATACTGGAACGCTTGCAACCCGACGCCGCCCAGCGGTTTATGCACCAAGCCGGACAAGATGCCCGCTTACGCCATCAAGAGTATTTGGAACTGGCCGAACTGACCCAGCCCAAGCCGGATGATAATAAACATGATTGATTTATCGACCACCTATCTCGGTCTGGCGCTGAATAATCCGCTAGTCCCATCTTCATCGCCGCTCAGCCGCAGCCTTGATCCGGTGCTGCGGCTGGAAGATGCAGGGGCGGCGGCCATCGTGATGTATTCCTTGTTTGAAGAAGACGTGCGCCAGGAAGAGGCCATGCTGGATCGGTTTCTGCTCCATCCCGAAACCTTCGGTGAATCCAGCGGCCATCTGCCTCAAGGGGCAAGCTATCAAAGCAAATTGGATCAGTATCTGGAACAGGTTCAATTGCTGAAATCGCGGCTGTCGATTCCGGTGATTGCCAGTCTGAACGGCACGGCGTTGGATGGTTGGGTGGAGCTGGGGCAGGAATTGCAGGCGGCCGGGGCGGATGCCTTGGAGCTGAACGCCTGGTTTATGGCCAGTGACCCAGACCTGTCGGGGGCGGTCTTGGAGCAACGCTATATCGAGTTGCTGCACGCCTTAAAAGCGGTTGTCACTGTGCCCATCGCCATGAAGCTGTCGCCGTTTTTCTCGTCACTGCCGCATTTTGTCCGTCAGGCGGAACAGGCCGGTGCGGCGGGGGTGTCGTTGTTTAATCGGTTTTTCCAGCCGGATATTGATCTGGCCACTCTCAGCGTCGTGGATCGGGTGCAGTTATCCACCTCGGCGGATACCTTGCTGACCATGCGCTGGATTGCGGTGTTGCGTGGGCGCACGGGTTTGAGTCTGGCGGCCACCGGCGGGGTGCATACGGGTGAGGACGCCTTGAAAATGCTGCTGGCGGGGGCTGATGTGGTGCATATGGCCAGCGCCTTGCTGCGCGGTGGGCCGCCCGCGCTGACGCGGGTATTGACCGAGATGCGCGAGTGGCTGGAGACCCACGAATACGAGTCGGTGAGCCAGCTTAAAGGCTCGATGAGTCAGCAGAACGCGCCCAATCCCAGTGCCTTTGCCCGGGCAGCTTATGTGAATGCTTTGAATACCTTTGTGCCGCCGGAGGGGGTGCGTTATTGAGCAAGCATTCTATGTGGCGGATTCAAGGACGGCGAGCGCGAATCAACTGACATTGATGGGTGTAAAGCATCAAACCACCCTCAGGGTCAATATCAAAACGATTGACCTCGTCCAGAAGGGTCAGCAACTGGATCTCTTGATTCAGCACCGATTCTTCGCAAGCCATCATGGTTGAGGCCAATTGGGTGAACGTCAGGCTTTCCCCCGTTAATTCATAGCCCCCCATAAAGCGATTGCAGGAAGCACTACCGGCCACGCGCTGATCGGGCAGAAACTCGATGCTGGCGCTGGAGCCTGCAACCAGTGGTTGCCCTGCAATGTTGTCGATCTGCCATTCCCTGCCACCGAGCAGGCTGCTCGGCTCCCCGGCACAACCCGAGTAGGTTACCCCCTCTAGGGTATAGACGGCGTGATAAGGATGGGGCATACCCACTGCACTATCGCGGCAAATTTCCGGTTGCAGCAATAGGGTCAAACTCGCCTGATCGGTCTCGGCTGCCACATAGCGGATGCCCGAGGCACTAACAGACCGCTCTGGACTTGGCCAGCGTTGTTCCACCGAGCCCATGGCGGTGATTAAGCGCATCTCGGTATCGTCAACCCAAATCAGCCAACTTGGCTCATGCCCCCAAGCCCGTAGCGGCAGTTCTGGTTGGTAATCGTCTGCCTCGCGCAGTTCCACCACCATAAGACTATTGGGCAGTAAAGCGATGCGTTGTAGGTAAGAGTTGAGATGGTCGGCAGCGATTGCCATATAAGACATCGCACCAACAAGCATTAAACCAATGAATAATCTAACCATATAATGCAATCCTGAATGTGTCATTAGACCGAGTTTAAAACCAAACCGTTGCCCCTAGCAGGGGTCCACCCATACGCATGTCAAACCGAGTGCCGCCATCGCGATAATCCACATGCAGATAACGATAACCCACTGAGAGAAAGGCATTGTCCTGCAACTGATAGTTCACTGTACCGACAAGTTGCGCTGTACGGTGTGAGCCGACACCAAAGCCACCAACATCACCATAAAGCAAGGTAGACCAGCTTGGGGCGAACTGGATATTGGCACGCGCCGCGATGAGGGGATCGGTGAAACTGCGGCTCCGAGAGGCCGTAACTCCGGGGAATGCCCCCGGTATCGGTGGGACGACAATCTCACCGCGCACATACCAATGGCGCAGACCCGCCAATAGGTCAAAGTGACTATCGGCGCTGGAGGCTATCCGGTAGCCTGCTAGGGCCGTGAGTGAGGTTTGGCGTAGCTTGCCTGTGGCGGGTAGAGCAACCGGTGCACCAGGTACGGGTGCGCTGCCACTGCGCGAAGACGAAGAGGTGCTGAAATCTCCCACAAAAACCAGATTGTCACGACGCGCATAGGCCGAGATAAAGAAGGCGGCATCGAGATCCTTGAAAACGTCCGAGAACGAGTGGTCGATGGATACGGTGGGCGCGGTGGTCAAAGGCCGGATATCACCACGAATTCCGGTAGCCCAGAGGTAGGGGGTAATTTGGAACCCCCCATCTTGGGTGGATTGTGCGTAGGCGGTTTCCGTCGCAGTGAGAACAGCAAAGCTCATAGCAACAAGCGTAAATTTATTTAATTTAAACATGTTTTTGTGATCTCAAAGCACATTTTTGACGATGCGTCCGTCTTTCATGATCAGGTGAATCCGGCCTTGCGGATCATCCAGCCAGTCGAGGCTGGTTTCGGGGTCGGCGTCAACGACCAGCAAGTCAGCCAATGCTCCCTCAGTAATGACCCCTAGCGCACCGTCATAAGGTGCTCGTGCGCCTGACAGGGCTAACAGTTGACCGGCCGCGCCGGTGGCTTTATGCAAGGCTTCGAGCGGGGACATGAACCGGGCAAATTTGGCGAGCTGGCGTCCCTGGCTGGAGGTGCCAGCAGGGTTGAACAAAATGTCGGTGCCAAAAGCCAGCGGTACACCGTAGGCTTTTGCCAGTTCAAAGGCGCGCACCGTCCCCTCGGCCACCTGTTGTTGCTTGGCGCGCTGGATAGGATCGGACTTGGGTGAAGCGTCTTCGTCGCCGAGAAAAGGCTGAATTGACCACCATATGCCCTCGCCCGCCATGATCTGCACGGTTTCTTCGTCGGCCAGTTGTCCATGTTCGATGGATTGGATCCCTGCGGCGACCGCTCGGCGAATGCCGCCCGGCGTATAGACATGGGCGCAGACATAAGTGCCCCAATCCTTGGCAGCCTCGACAGCGGCACGCATCTCGCGCTCTGTATATTGAATGGAGTCGAGTGGATCATAGAGTGATGTGACACCGCCACCAGCCATGATCTTGATCTGGCTTGCCCCCTTCATGAGCTGCTCGCGTGCCGCACGCAGTACCATATCGGCACCATCGGCGATCAGCGCCACGCCTTGGCGTTCGATAGTATTCGGCGGCGTATCGGGAAAGCGTGGTAGCTCAGAGAGCAGGCGGAAATCCCCATGACCCGAAGTCTGCGAGATCATCGCCCCGGACGGAAAAATCCGCGGTCCAGATACCACGCCGCGGTCGATGGCCATCTTCAGGCCAAAAGCCGGTCCGCCAACA
>PWUP01000212.1 GCA_003562535.1 Gammaproteobacteria bacterium
CAGAGGCACTGTGCCCTGAGCTTGAGGAACACGATCTTTCCCGATCGCTTTATCGGGTTCTAGAAACTCACTATGGACTACGCCTGTGGTCGGGCAAGGAGGTTCTCCGAGCCCGGTGCGCTCTGCCTCCTGAGCAGAAGCTGCTGGAAATGCCTTCGTGTGCACCCGTTATGTATATGGAGAGGCTGACATACGGCGTGAATGGGGAGCCGATCGAATATCTGGAGGCTGTGTGGCACGGAGAGCGCTACGACTTCAAGGTGGCGCTGTCACGACCGCAGGCCAGAAGTCCCTGAGTGCGTGTGCTGTTGTGTCTATGCGGAGCAAACGCTCATGGGCGACAGGAAGCTGCCGGAGTGAAGGGAGGGGGATAGGCGCTGAGTTGATGCGGGCCGAGAGGGAACAGTCGGCGGCCCTGTTCTTGCGGCAGGCACTGTCCTGCTGCAAGGGTCTTGGATTGCTTTGCCAGACATAAGAGGGCCTGCATAAGTTGTGGTCAAAGCCTAGGAGGACAGAATGATGAACAAGCTAAGCCGACGCGAGTTTCTTCGCATCAGCGCCGCCGCGGCCGCGGCGGGAGTGACGCTTAAGGCCTGTGGGCCAGCGCCTGAGCCGACAGATGAGCCGACAGATGAGCCCGCAGAAGTGCCAACCTCCACAGTGCGCCCGTCCAAGACTGTGACTCTTGAGATCGAAGCGTGGGAGCCTGAGTACCTGGATGCGGAGCGTCAGATCTGGGATCTCTTTGAACAAGAGCATGGCAACATTAAGGTAGAACTCTTCAGCATAAATGAGGACCAGATAGACGCCTACAAGGCAAGGATTGCCGGGGGCTATCGGCCCGCGATGATGCGGGGGCACAGGATAGCGGACTTCCTAGTTACAGAGTGGGAGTCGCTCTACGTGGACCTAACCACCATCGACGGGTTAGCCCTCGACCAATACACCGCCGATTTGAATGGACTGTCAAACGACTTCTATGGCTACAACCTGCGAATGGTTACCCCCTTTGCCCCCTTCGTCTGGACATGGATGTACCACAAGGACCTGATGGATCAGGCTGGCCTGGAGCCTCGTGAAAACGTGAGGACATGGGACGAGTTGAGGGAGTGGCTTGCCAAGGGGACGGCGTGGGCCAACTCTAATCCCGACGTTGACTTTTTCTGGGATCAAGCCGGTCCGCATTGGATGCCCGCCCGAATCTTCCCCCAGTACTTGCCGGTTGCCTTCCCTGAGGGCCAGTACGACCGGATAAACGCCTGTTACCTAGGTCAAGCCAGGTTCAACGATCCGGACTCGCCCTTTCGCCGGAGTACCGAGTTTGTCGTAGAGGCCTACCAGTCTGGTTGGCTGCCAGATGACTTCTTGACGCGTACCTGGGACACTGATATGGAGACCAGCTACATAGCCAAGAAGTCCGTGATGATGTTCCACGGACCGTGGCCCTGGGACAAGGCATTGTCCATCGACCCGACAGTTCAGCAGAGCGGCTATCCCCTTACGCCACCAGCGGAAGGTCAGGAGCAGTGGATGCAGTTCAGGGGTAGTCCCACTCTCCATCAAGGATACGCAGTGCTTGAGGGTGCACAGGAACTGGACGAGTGGGAAGAGATCCAGACCGCTTTTGCCTGGTACCACCAACCGGAGATCGTCGAGTTACGATCCCAGATCTATGGCCTCAATCCCTTGGTCCACCCCAGCGAGGGGTTTGAGTTGGATAGCCCGCAGTGGCACGGGATCATGAAGGAGATCGACACGCCTGGCGGAGAGTTCGAACACGTCAAGTTCACCCAGCCCCCTTATGGCGAAGATTTAATCGCCGCCAAACTGCTGGATGGTGCGCCGGGCGTCTTCAGTAACCTAGCAAGTGACGAAGCTTACGCGCAATGGAACGCGCTGTTCGCTAACGAGATGAGTGTGCAGGAGTACCTGGACAAGTGCCAGGAGAACTACGAGAAGAGCTACGATTTCTCGTAGAGTCAGCGTTTCAGTGGGTGGCCCGATCTTGAGTTAAGGTCGGGCCACTCCCGGGCTTCGCAAGCATCCCCGAGGAGCGAGGTTAAGTGCTACGAGCGTGGAGAATAGCGAGGAAAGGAGAAAGACGACGAATCCTCTCAGACTGGGCGTTCCTCACCCCACAGATGCTGTTCTACATTCTGTTTCTCATTGTGCCGTTTGTCGTATCGCTCCCTATTCTCTTCACCGACCAGCGGGATTTCATCCAGAGCAACGTCAATAACATTGGCCTTGACAATTTCCGATCCATAGTCCTCGACCAGGCTCTGCGGGCCGAGGTCTTGCCCGCGTTGTGGAGAACCGTCCGGTTTGTGGCTCTCCACTATCTGATGATCTACGTTTTCGGCCTGACTCTAGCACTGATGATGTTTGAGGTAGGCTTTCGAGGTTGGATGTTCACGATCATCTTCATGCCGATGATGATCTCCGGATTGGCCATCGGCTATCTCGCCATTCTGCTATTTGGCCAAACGATCGGCACCGTAAACCTGATTCTACTGGAGCTTGGCTGGATCGAGCAGGCAATCAACATCAAGTCGGCCCGGGGCATCACTTTTATCCTGCCCGTACTGCTCGGTTGGCGCTACGCGGGGTTCAATATGGCGCTCTTCTTGTCCGGATTGCTCACCGTCCCGAAGGAGACCATAGAGGCCTCCATCGTCGATGGTGCATCCTATTGGCAGCGCATGTATTTTGTCTGCTTCCCGCAGATGATTCCGAGCTTTGTTATCGCCACGGTCTTTTGCATCATCGGTTCCTTTATGGTGTTTGATGAACTGGTGGCATTAGGTGCGCTGGTGGGCAACGAACATGCCGTATTCCTTTCCGTTCTCCTATTCAAGTATGCCTTTGGCGATGGGAGACGACTCGCCCTGGGTCTGACGCTGTCCATGGTGATTGGCGTTCCCCTGGTTCTGTTCGGTGTGTTGTTGCAGAGGCTGCAGCGCCGCTTGCAGGTGGAACAGTGAGATGCGAGGCCAAAGACGTCTCTGGCTTGGTGTAGCGCAATGGGCGCTAGAGCTAATACGAACAGCTTGAGAGCAGCGAAGGACGGCGTGCACGTGCTTGAGCGTTCCAGGTACTTTCTGAGACAGCGTATTGTCAGGGGTGGTATCTTGTCGTTCCTCCTTGTGTACTGCTTAGTAACCCTATTTCCCTTCTACATACTCCTTGTGCGCTCTTTTGTCTCCACAAGGGACTCTGCGGAACTCTGGCTGTGGTTCCCACCTCCGGCACCGGTTAGCACGGAAGCGCAGCTTGGCAATCTCTCCGTCTTCTATAGCATGGACATCGGGAGGTTCAAGGAGCACTTCGACATCGAGGGTTATCTTCCGCCCCGTGACACACTGAGCAAGATCGCGGAGGATCATAGCATCCCTCTAGAGGATATTCAGGCCTACTTGGCTCCCCTTGGAAGGTTCAACGGTTGGTACATCCTGTTGGTTCAGGGCCGCATCTGGGGGCCCTTGGCCAGAACGGTGTTGGTGACAGTAATGGTTGCGGTGTGCGTGAACCTTCTCTCGATTCTCACAGCATTTGGTCTGGCCGGCTTACGTCGTAGGGACCAGATGCTCGTATACAACATGTATCTCCTCCGGATGGTCATCCCGCCGATGATGATCATCATCCCCCAGTTCATCATCGTACAATGGCTGATTGCCCTGGTTCCCGGTACACAGTCGCCGGGTCTGCCACGCTATGCCTCCCAGCTCGGGGGGATGATGATGACCTTGTTCGCCGCAAATGCGCTGGCGATTATGGTGTATACGGCGGCCATCGGCGCCATTCCCCGGGATATCGAAGATGCCACGTACTTGGACGGGGCAACCCGGTTACAGTACCTGCTGCGTGTCGTGTTCCCGCTACTGAAGGTGCACATCGCAACCGTGGTCGTCATGACCCTACCGTGGACTTGGAACTTGTTCCTGCCACCTTTGATCTACCTTGATTCAGCCAACACGACTTTGATCCCTTTCATCCAAGATTTTGCAGGGACGTATTCCACCAATCTCCAGGTGACCTTTGCGGGGATCTTTGTGTCGATCCTGCCACTGGCGGTGCTCTACATCATCTTCCGTCGGTTCTTCATTCAGGGTATCATGGGTGGTGCTCTGAAGGGCTAGGGGGCAGAGGCTACTCCGGCACAGACGGCTTACACACCAGAAGCGAAGCGAGGGAAAGCAGCGATGGCGAGCAAATTGAGGTTTTCCGCGAACATCAACACATTCAACGCCTGCGCCGATCGGTATGTGCTTTCAGGCTACGGCGAGCGGTTGACCCCCGAGGAACTCATCGAGGCCTCTACCCAGGTCGAGGGGCTCTCGGGGGTGGAGTTGGTCGGTTTCTGGCATGTCAACGACGACAACGTCGACCAGGTACACCGGCGAGTCGGGGGTGCAGGCCTGGAGGTGACCTGCGTGACACCCGACATCTGGGCATCCGGCAAGTGGGGTGGGGGATCTTTCTCGGCCAACGACCCGGAGATCCGTAGCGCTGCGATACACGAGGTCAAGA
>PWUP01000242.1 GCA_003562535.1 Gammaproteobacteria bacterium
CATTCAACCCCCTTGGTTAGCCGACCCTTCACCTCCCTGTGACTGGATTCCGCCAGTCCATGGCGGAATGACGGCATGGAAACCCGAGGTATGCCCACCCCGTCGTGCGGGAAACCCTTGGCGCTAACTTAATGGCAGTGACCCCTTAAGGCCCGATGACATCGTCTTGATGAACGCTACTGGACAATTTAGTAAAGTGCAGCGCCTCTTCAGCCGCCTTAATCAAGACATCTTGGCGTGTGCGTCCTAAGCTTGAAGGATCCATAGCGGCCACCCCAACGCTGACGCTCACAATAGAAGCCGCGGTCGAATTGGCATGACGGATTCGCAATGCCCGTACTGCCGTACACATGCGCTCCGCCAATAACCGCGCCCCCTTCAATGAGGTTTCCGGTAACAGGATGGCAAATTTATGCTCGCTGTATCGCGCCAGTAAATCAGCAGGACGATTTACGGCTCGGGCCAATACTGACGCGATGGCTTTGAGGCATTGTTCTACCGAGTTGCGATCATAATACTCAATATATTGTTTAAATTGATTGATTTCAATCATTAGCACAGCAATCAAAGAGCCGTTACGATAGCTGCGCTGCCACTCACGGGCTAAGGCGCGATTCAAGGCTTCCAAATTGGCCACCCCAGTGAGACTGTCCACTGAAGCATGAGAGCGCAGTAACTCGCTTTGCTGATAGAGCTTGAGATACACATCAACCCGAGCTTTAAGCAAGGGGGGGCTCAGCGGCAGAAGGATACAATCGGCAATGCCCGACTCCAGTATCGAGCTTGCGTAGGCTGGATCGTGATTATCGGTCACAATTAACAGATTAGCCGCCGCGCTGTTGTCGATGGCCTGCAAGCAATTATACAGTTCGATGATGGGCATGCTGGATATGTGATCACCGACAATCACTAATGCAATACGGTGCTCCTGCGCTTGATACAGTGCCGTTTCCGCATCCATCGCAAACAGTACCCGCCCGTAGGCTTGCAGGATTTCGCCTAGATGTTCAATCACCGCCGCATCATCATGCACGAGTAAAATAAACGGCATGGAGTCTAACGCTTGGTCTGAGGCCAGCGCGAATTCTTGTAATGGGTGCGAGTCATGAGTCATCATAGGCCAATCCTACATCTACATCCTGATTCATTGGATGCAGTGAGTATACATCAGTCTATCTGCAAGCTACACACAGCAATGTGCAAGCCTTGTGTACTGCGGCACAAGCTGAACACCGCTGGGCGCTGTGATGTTTTGACGCTATAATGTTTGAATGTCACAGTATTGGGATAATGTCATGAGCGAGACAGCTAAGCGTTCTACCGTTTATTTCGACCCTCAGTTACATGCGGCGCTGCGGCTGAAAGCCGTGCATACCAATCGTTCCTTATCCGATATCGTCAATGATGCTGTGCGTGCAGCGTTGGCTGAAGATCAAGAAGATTTGGCGGCATTCGCGGAACGAGTTTCTGAGCTAACAATAAGCTATGAAGACTTGCTGAACGATTTGAAAGCTCATGGCAAGCTATAAGCTATTGTTCAAAAAATCGGTTTCCAAAGATCTGCGACCCATCCCAAACGATGATGTTATACGCATTCTTCAGCGCGTGGATGCTCTGCAGGAAAATCCCCGCCCAATCGGCAGTGAAAAACTTTCAGGGCAAGATCGCTACCGAATCCGCCAAGGGGTTCGAACGGTGTATCGAATCATCTATAAAGTGACCGATGAGCTTTTTGTGGTGGCGGTTGTCAAGGTTGCTCACCGAGGGCATGTCTACAAGGGCGGCTAGCCAAGTCATGCCATTGACATTATCTTACAGGAAAATACAGGGATGATGCTGTATATTTAACGCCAAACTTCGTCAACGCTTACACCGAAAGGCTTACCGCCCCATGTTACATTCAACCCCCACTTTAGTTCGCCACTGGCTGCTGGTCGTCGCTTTACTCTTCCCGTTAGCTGTTGTGGCGGAGTCCGGTTTACCGTACACCCCGCCAGAGATTGCCCCAGAGGTAGGTTCTGGCTACCACGCTAAATCTGGTTCAACGTATCAACAGTTTGCGGTCGCTGCCGCCAATCCTTTGGCAACCGATGCCGGTTATCAAATGCTGGCAGCCGGTGGTTCGGCAGTGGATGCTGCCATTGCGGTGCAGATGGTGCTGACTTTAGTCGAACCCCAGTCCAGCGGCATCGGCGGCGGGGCGTTTTTGCTGCATTATGACGGCCAAGCCGTCAGCGCCTATGATGGGCGGGAGACCGCTCCCCAAGCGGTCGATGGCACCCTGTTTCTCGACGCCGAGGGGGAGCCACTGGCCTTTTTGGATGCGGCCGCCAGCGGTTTATCCGTGGGCGTACCCGGCACGGTGCGGATGCTAGAGCTAGCGCATCGCGACCATGGCCGTCTGCCGTGGGCGGATTTATTCACCCCAGCCATTCAACTGGCCGAACAGGGGTTCCCAGTCAGTCACCGATTGCATACCAGCCTAGCGGCTGAACAGCGCCTGCGTGACGATCCACTGGCTCAGGCGTTCTATTATGACAGCGACGGCGCAGCGCTTGCTGTAGGGTATATGCTGAAAAATCCCGCTTTGGCCGCGATTTTAAGCGCAATCGCCACTGACGGTAGCGCAGCCTTGCACACCGGCGTTATCGCTGAGGATTTGGTCTCACGGGTGCGCTCTCATCACAGTCGGCCAGGACGGATGACCCTAGATGATCTGGCGGCTTACCAAGCCCAAACCCGCGATCCACTGTGTACCGATTGGCGGGCTTACCGCATCTGTGGCTTTCCGCCCCCGTCTTCGGGTCATCTCACCCTGATGCAAATTCTGGGGATGCTCGATCAGCTCGAACTCCCGGAACCCGCCTTGGAAAACCAGTTACCCCGCGTCGCTTGGTTACACGCCTTTCTTGAGGCCGCACGTTTAGCGTTTGCTGATCGTGCTCAGTACATTGCTGACCCTGATTTTGTATCGGCACCGGCTGATGATTGGGCCAGTCTGTTGGCTCCCGATTATTTAGCCCTCCGAGCGCAACTCATCGGGAGTACCAGCATGGGCAGTGGGGCGGCTGCACCCGGCAATCCGGGAACCATAAGCGAAGTTTGGGGACTGCAAGCAACTCAGCCCGAATACGGCACCAGTCATATCAGCATTGTTGATGCCGATGGTCATGCCGTAGCAATGACCACCACCATCGAAGCGGCTTTCGGTGCGCGTATTTTGGCCGACGGGGGTACCGGCTTACCCGGCGGTTATCTGCTCAATAACGAGCTGACCGATTTTTCTTTCCGACCGCAAACTGCTGAAGGTTTGGCGATTGCTAATCGGGTAGAACCGGGCAAACGCCCCCGCTCCAGCATGAGTCCCACCCTGGTGTTTGACCGTGATAGTGGTGCATTGGTGGCCAGTCTTGGCTCACCAGGGGGCGCGGCTATCATTCACTATGTGGCTCGTACTCTGATCGCCTTATTCGATTGGGGACTGGATGCACAACAGGCGCTGGAGTTACCTCATGCCATTACCTTAGGTGGCACGGTGTTTGTCGAGCAGGGAGGCTTCCCTGAAGCCACGCTGTCTGCACTTAGTGAGCTAGGGCATGAGGTGCAAGAGCGCGAGTTAACCAGCGGTTTGCAGGCCATTCAGCGCACGGCAGACGGTTGGTTGGGTGGGGCTGACCCTCGACGCGAAGGTGTTGTAATGGGACAATGACCTATTATTGATGATAATATGAGAAGGCTATTCGACAATAAGCGATGCACCAACTCACATGATCAGAGGAAATCAACAATGAGCAAACGTGTAGCAGTGGTAACTGGCGGTATTGGTGGACTGGGTACGCCGATGTGCAGAACCTTGCATGATCAAGGCCGTACCGTGGCTGCGGCGTACTATCCCGCCGAAGAAGAGAAAGCGATTGAGTGGCGTAAGCAGCAACTGACTGACGGCTATGATATCGCCATCTACCCAGTCGATATCAGTGATTATGACTCTTGCGCCGCTATGGTGGCAAAAATCGAACAGGATTTAGGCCAGATTGACATTTTGGTCAATAATGCCGGTATCACTCGTGATGCACCGCTCAAGAAAATGGAGAAGTCGAACTGGGACGCCGTCATCCAGACCAACCTCAACGGGGCGTTCAATATGACCAAGCAGGTGTTCGATAAAATGGCGCAGAACGGCTGGGGACGGGTCATTAATATCGCCTCGGTGAATGGGCAAAAAGGTCAGTTTGGCCAAACCAACTACTCGGCGGCCAAAGCCGGTTTACATGGCTTCACTAAAGCCTTAGCTCAAGAAGGGGCGCGTAAAGGCGTGACGGTTAACACCATTTCTCCCGGTTATGTCGGTACTGAAATGGTGATGGCCATTGCAGAAAAAGTCCGCGAGCAAATCATTGCCGGTATCCCGGTTGGCCGCTTGGCCAAGCCTGAAGAAATCGCACGTGCCGTTGGGTTCTTGGCGGACGATGAGGCGGGCTACATCACCGCTGCGGATTTTTCCATTAACGGCGGTATATACA
>PWUP01000350.1 GCA_003562535.1 Gammaproteobacteria bacterium
ACCCAAACCGATACAGGAGGACGCGAGCCGGGCCGTGTGATCGTGCTACGCACGATGCGCTATCCCTCCCCGCCCTGAAGGACGGGGTCTCTCGCGCAAAACGATGAACCATCCAGCCTTTGACTTAATCCGCGAACACGCCATCCCTGCCCTACGGCTGACCTTACAAGACTATCGTCACCACGTCACGGGCGCTCGGCATATTCACCTCGCCAGTGAAGACAATAATAATGTATTTCTCGTTGCCTTTCTGACCGTACCCCAAGACTCCACCGGCATCGCCCATATTCTCGAACACACTGCCCTGTGCGGCAGTCAGCGCTATCCGGTGCGCGATCCGTTTTTCATGATGATTCGCCGCTCGCTGAACACCTTTATGAACGCCTTCACTGGAGCCGATTGGACCGCCTATCCGTTTGCCAGTCAAAACCGCAAAGACTTTAACAATTTACTCGGAGTGTATTTGGACGCGGCATTTTTTCCCCTGCTGGATGAGCTGGATTTTGCCCAGGAAGGCTGGCGGCTGGAATACGCGGAACCGGACAATCCTGAATCTGAATTACAATTCAAAGGCGTAGTGTACAATGAGATGAAAGGCGTATTAAGCGCCCCCACCAGCCGCTTGCACGAAGCCGTACAACACCACCTCTACCCGACCGTCACCTATCATCACAATAGCGGCGGCGACCCGGCGGTCATCCCGGAACTCACTCATGCGGATTTAAAAGCTTTTCATGCCCGCCACTACCACCCCTCGAATGCCCTGTTCATGACCTATGGGGATATTCCCGCCAGCGACCATCAGCAGCAGTTCGAGGAGCGGGTTTTGCAGCGATTTCAAGCGCTGGACATTGATTTCAGCATCCCTGATGAACAACGCTACCCTGAACCCCAGCGGGTAGTCACTCACTATCCCGTAGACGATGACAACACCCAGCGCAAAACCCATATTGTGTTGAGCTGGTTATTAGAACCCAATACCGACGCCCATCAGGTATTGGAAACCCAACTGCTCAGTGATGTGCTGCTGGATAATTCCAGTTCGCCGCTGCGCCGCGCCCTAGAAAGTACCGATCTGGGCACTGCACCCTCACCGCTGTGCGGCTATTCAGCCAACAACCGCGAAACCGCGTTTTTCTGCGGTCTGGAAGGCTCCGATCCCGAACAGGCCGATGCCGTTGAGCAGTTGATTCTCACCACCCTCCAGCAGGTGGCCGAACAGGGGGTCGATCCCGACAGCGTGGAGGCCATGCTCCATCAACTGGAACTCAGCCAGCGCGAGATCAGCGGCGATGGGTTTCCCTATGGCCTGCAACTGATCATGGAAGCGCTGACGCCGACGATACACGGTGGCGACCCGGTAGCGGCTCTGGATCTCGACGCTCATTTAGAACAACTGCGCCATGACAGCCGCGATCCTCAGTTCATCCCTGATCGGGTACGGCGTTTATTATTGGATAATCCCCATCGGGTGCGGGTGGTCATGCAGCCTGATCCGCAACTGGCTGCTACCGAAGCCGCCGCTGAGCAAGCGCGATTACAACAACACGCGGATCAGTTAACGGCAACTGATCGGCAACAGTTAGTCGCCCGCGCTCAGGCTCTGTTAGCGCGGCAGAATCAACACGACGACCCCGAACTGTTACCACGGGTGACTCTGGCCGATGTTGCACCCGATCTGACTATCCCCGAGGGCCGCACCGAGACGGTTCAGGATACGCCGATCACCGGCTATGCACGCGGCACCAACGGCATGGTTTACGGCGAAATCATGCTGGAATTGCCCCAGCTTACTCCAGAGCTGCAAGCGGTGTTTCCGCTGTACATCACCTGTTTAACGGAAGTCGGTTGTAATGGCCGCGATTATCTGGCGCAGCAAGCCTACCAAGCGGCTAATGTCGGCAGTATCAGTGCCTCGTGCATGCTTCGCAACGTCATCGGCGGCGAGCGCGATTATCGCGCGGTCTTAGTCATTGCCGGCAAGGCTCTGGCCCGCAAACACACTGCCTTGGCGGAACTGTTATTTGAGACTTTAAGTACGGCCCGCTTTGATGAACTGCCACGACTGCGTGAGCTCATCGCCCAAATCCGAGCCGCTCGTGAAGCAGGCGTTACCCGAGCAGGTCATGCTTTAGCCATGACGGCTGCGGCCAGCGGTTGCAGCCCGATCGCGGCTATGGCTCACGGCTGGGACGGACTGGCGGGTCTGCGCCATCTGAAAGCTTTGGACAATCGCTTAGACACCCCCGACGAGTTAGCGACGCTGGCTGAGCAGTTCGCCGCCATCCACCAGCACCTGCAAACCGCTCCCCGTCATCTCTTAGTGGTGGGCGAGGCCGAACAGCAGGCAGCTCTCCGTGACGCCTTTAGCTCTAAGCTCAGCACCCTAGCACCCGCTCAACCGCTGACGCCGTTGGCATTGGAACCCACAGAAGGCCAAGTACGCCAAGGCTGGCGCACGGGCACTCAGGTCAACTTCTGCGCGGCGGCCTGGGATACTGTGGAACCGGATCATAGCGATGCTCCGGCACTGATGGTGCTGGGCGGATTTCTGCGCAATGGCTATCTGCACCGCGCCATTCGCGAGCAAGGCGGGGCTTATGGGGGCGGCGCCAGCTATAACCCAGATAGCGCGACATTCCGCATGTTCTCTTATCGTGATCCGCGCTTGGCTGCAACCTTTGCGGATTTTCAAGGGTCGGTGGACTGGCTGCTGAGCGCTAATCATGAGGCGCATAGCCTGGAAGAAGCCATTCTCGGTGTGATCGGTGCGATTGATAAGCCGGGTTCTCCCGCCGGTGAAGCCATCAGCAGTTTCTTTGCCGAACAATTCGGACGCAGCCCCGAATGGCGGCGAGCTTTTCGCCAACAGGTTCTCAGGGTCAGTCTGGATGATCTGAAACGGGTGGCTGAACAGTATCTATCGGCGGAGACCATGCATCAGGCCGCCATCAGCTCCGGCGAACGCTTGGCCGCTATGCCAGACTGGTCGCAAGAAGCGTTATAATAAAGCCATCCATTGTTGATTAGCCATTTTGAGGACGTAACCATGCCGATTAAAAGACGGTATCTAGTGCTGGCAGCACTACTGTGGCCGCTGCTGTTCGCTGGCTGCAACACCATCAGCGGTCTCGGCCAAGATATGGAAGCCGCCGGTGGTGCCATGGATCGCAAGGCGCAAGAACGCAAAAGCTATTAACACCCAACTTTTTCACAACTCACTCTGCATCCACCGATACCTGATGAGTCATCAGGGTATCGGTGGGTGAGTGTGAGCCGGACACTATCCTGCACTATGCACACGCCGCAACTTGAACAACACATCCGCGCCATCTGCTCGGTGCGTACCGATCCTGACAGCCTCAGTGTTTATGGCCGTGACTGGAGCACCCTCTACCCCGCCCGACCCAGTGGCGTCGCGTTCCCTGAAACCACCGAACAGGTCATCGCCCTGGTACACTGGGCTAATGAACAGCGCATGGCGCTGGTGCCCTCCGGTGGACGCACGGGACTCAGCGGTGGGGCAACGGCCAGTAACGGCGAACTGGTGGTGTCCTTTGAACGCATGAATCAAATCCTGAACTTCGATCCGGTCGCCGCCAGCATTACCTGCCAGCCGGGGGTGATCACCCAAACCCTACAAGACTACGCCGCTGAGCGGGGCTGGTACTATCCGGTAGATTTTGCCGCCCGTGGCTCCAGCCAAATCGGCGGCAATATCGCTACTAATGCCGGGGGGATTAATGTCATCCGCTACGGCTTAACCCGCAACTGGGTCAGTGGCTTAAAAGTGGTCACTGGCCGCGGCGAACTGCTGGATTTAAATAAAGGCTTGATCAAAAACGCCACGGGCTACGACCTGCGGCATTTATTCATCGGTAGCGAAGGCACTCTGGGGTTGATTGTCGAGGCGACGGTGCAACTGGCCCGCCCTCCGCAACAGCCACGGGTGGTGGTCTTGGCCGTACCCGAATTGGCCGATGTGATGGCGGTGTTCACCGCCTTTCGGCAGCATCTTGAACTCAGCGCTTTTGAACTGTTTACCGCCCCCTGTATGCGCCATGTGGTCGCTCGCGGCGTGCCCCAGCCGTTTGCCGCCAGCAGCGATTATTATGTGCTCATTGAATTTGAATCGGCCAGTGACGAACCGATGGAGACCGCGCTGCAATTATTTGAGCAGCTTTTGGAACAGGGCAAAGTCATTGATGGGGTTGCCAGCGAAAGTGAGGCACAGGCGCAGGTGCTCTGGCAATTACGCGAAAACATTACTGAAGCCACAGCAGTTTATCAGCCTTACAAAAATGATATTGCCGTACCCGTCGGCCAAATTGTCCCCTTTCTCCAAGCGGCTAATGACCTACTCAGCCGCGAGTACCCGGATTACGAGGTGCTGTGGTTCGGCCATATCGGCGATGGTAATTTACACATCGGAGTTCTCAAGCCCACCGAACTCGATAGTTCGGAATTTGCTCAGCGTTGTGCCGCCGTCACCGAACAACTCGCCCAACTCTTAGCCCAGTTCA
>PWUP01000158.1 GCA_003562535.1 Gammaproteobacteria bacterium
CCGTTTATAAAACGCTGGTCGACGCCCATAGCGGCGCAGAACTGCGTGAAGATAATTTCTTCGACCTGGCTAAATCCTACCCGCTGGGCATGGCCAAGCTCGGTACCGAGATGGTCGTCCGTGACCCGTTAATGGTCGAACAGGGTCAACATTTAGTGTGTGTGGGCGAGGTTCCCGAAGGCAGTTTTGTGCGATTGCTTAATGGCACTCCGCAAACCTTGATTGCGGCCGCCGCTCAGGCTCGCCAGATCGCGGCTTCCACGCCTTTGCATAACACACAGCCTGCTTGGTTATTTATCGATTGTATTTCAAGAGTTTTATTTCTTGGCGAGTTAATTGATCAAGAATTGCAAGCCGTTAGCCAAGGCCAAACCGTATTTGGCGCATTCACCTTAGGCGAAATCGCCAATACCGGTCAGGACTTTCTGGAGTTCTATAATAAAACCTCGGTACTGGCACTGCTTGACATGTAACGGGGAGGTTTTAATGGCTGTTTCAACCGAGCTAAGCAATAACCAACAACTGCAAGAAAAAGAAATTCTTTATGAAATCTCCTTGGCAGTTGGTCGGAGTCTCGATCTCAAGACCATGCTGAAACACAGCGTGAGCACGATTATGCGCCAGCTCAATGCGTACACCGTTGCAGTGTTGCAGCATGAAACCATCAATCCCAAGAATGATGCTAATGATGCTTATGACTCTGAATGTCAAGACTTGGCATTAGCTTGGAATTGGGTGTATGTTATGCCTAAAAATGCTAAAAATTCGCTTTCAAAGCAAAATTTTATTGGCGACTTAGGTCTACCAGATCACCCGTCCGCTTTGGCTGCGTGGCAAGTCGCCGCTGAACAAGGCGAGTTCCCCAAATGTCAGCCTACAGAGGATTCAACCTTATATGCTTTTTACTTGCCCGAGTTTGGGGTACTGATACTCCAGCGTAAGCATCTCCCTATCAGCCAAGATCTGCTGCTCTCTTTAGACGTGCTGATGAAAAAACTGGCTTATGCTGCAGTGGCTTGTCTGCATGAGGCCGCCTTAAAACAGCAAATCCAAGCGGCGCAGGCAGCCAATGTGGCTAAAAGCCAATTTCTGGCCAATATGAGCCATGAAATCCGCACGCCGATGAACGGGATCATCGGTATGCTGGATATCACCTTGGAATCGGACTTAACCTCCCAACAGCGCGATCACTTGCACTCCGCTCGTCTGTCTGCCCAGCATCTGTTGGAAATCATTAATCTGATTTTGGATATTTCCAAGATTGAAGCGAATAAATTCGAGCTGCATCCAGAGCCTACTGATTTTCACGATTTTGTTGGCACGGTGATTAAACCCCAATCCGCTCAAGCCTCGACCAAACACCTGGATCTTAAATACGATGTATCGCCTAACCTGCCACGTTGGGTCATGATTGATCCTACGCGGCTGCGCCAAGTGCTGGTGAATCTCATTGGTAATGCGCTGAAATTTACCGAGCGAGGCAGTGTGACCGTCGAGGTGCTCCCTCACCCAACAGTCGCAGTGGCCAGCACCACTGACGCGGTAGTCTGGACTGACATTACGGTGACCGATACCGGTATTGGCATCGCACCCGAGCACCTGTCGAATATTTTTGAGCCCTTTGAACAAGCGGACAGTCAAACGACCCGGAAGTTTGAAGGCACCGGCCTGGGGTTAGCGATTTCCCGCGAGCTGGTACAGATGATGGGCGGAACGATAGCGGCAACCAGTCGCTTAGGCCAAGGAACGGTATTTACCGTGCGCTTGCCGCTCCAGCCTACGGCTGAATGTCAAACTGAAGGGCTCACCCCACTCACCCAGAAAGCCCATCATGCGTTGATTATTGATAATGAACCGATAAACCGTTCGGTATTGCAAAATATGTTGGGTCTATTAGGCATTCCCAGCCAAGCCTGTGCCAGCGGCCCTGAAGGTATGCTGGCATTGCGTGCCGCCGCCGGTGAACCGTGGGCTTTTGATATGTTGTTGCTCGATGCGGATCTGCCTGGCACCGACGGCTACACAGTCGCAGAACAAGTGTTGCAAGCCGGCCTATTGACCAATAAACAAATCCGCTTGCTCACCCCCCTAGGGTCGGCTAACGAGGTACGGCGATTGAAAGCGCTAAACTTACCTCACCACCTGCTTAAACCGGTGACCTTGGCCGATTTACGCCGTTTGTTTGCCTCCGAGCATGGTGAGGGAGCCATCCTGCATACCTCAGTGGGCGATTCGGCGCTGGCGCAGAGTCGCCTCAATGTGCTTTTGGTCGAGGACAACCCGATCAACCAACAAGTGGCCAGTGCCTTACTTAAAAAAATCAAAGCGCTGTGTACAATAGCCAATAATGGTCAGGAAGCTGTCGAACGCGCCCGTCAGGAACGCTTCGATGTGATCCTCATGGACATCATGATGCCGATCATGGACGGCCTTGAGGCCACCCAACATATCCGTGCTCATGAACGCCAGCACCAGCAACCCGCTGTGCCGATTATCGCACTCACCGCCAAAGCCATGAGCGGCGACCGCGAGCTGTATTTACGCCAAGGGATGAACGGTTATGTGGCTAAGCCCATCGACGTCGATGTGTTGTTTACCGAAATGGAGCGACTGCTAAGTCAGCGACTGACACATACACCGGCGGCTGAATCACTTGAACACCGATTTTCCGACCTCGATGAGTTGCTCGGAACCGAAGACACGTCTCCCAGTACGGATGAGTCTACGCCTGCTGTCAGCACAGACCAACCCGCTGCTGTTGCCGCCCCCGTGGACAAAGCACAATTTGATTGGGAACAAGCCGTCAAACAGCTCGGAGCCGAGGAAGATTTGCTGATCGCCTGTTTAACGCAATTTCTTGAGGATTTCCCTAAAACAGAACAAAAAATGAGGGACTGTGTGACTCGCCATGATGCGGGCAAGCTGCAAATGGAAGCGCATACCCTGAAAAGCCTGTGTGCGACATTTTGTATGCAGAAGGCTCGCCAAGCGGCCTTAACTTTAGAACAGGCATGTAAACAGTCACCGGACGATTGGCCCACGCTGGAACACCATGTTCATACCGTGATGACCCACATCAATACGCTCACCCCGACACTGAAAAAAATGAGCGAACCATGACATATAACGATGTAAGAACCCACCTATCTCACCCCATACTCGCGCAAAAATGACGAACTCCACCTCAAGCAATGCTTACTGTATTGCCCTGCAGCCGGTCTGCAACAGTGAGCTTAAACATGTTGCTGACAAATTACTGTACCGTTCCAGTAGCCAAGTGTTTTCAGCAACCATTGATGACCCACTGCTGGCAACGGTGCGAGCCTGTGCCAGTGCCATTTACGAGGTGGGCATCACCAAACTGGTCGGTGAGCGCTGGCTGTTGTTTACCGCGCCGCTACAGTGGATTGAGCAGCCTGATGTCTTTACTTTACCCAGTCAGCAGCTTATTGCGGAACTGCCCTTAGCGCTTTTCGACCAACCGGCTCCCATAACCGCAGTACACCGGCTGCGCCAGCGCGGTTATCAGGTTGCGGTTGATGCCATCGCATTACAACGCTGTCCTGAGTTGACAGCCGATGCCGTCGATATCATCAAAATTGATGTCCGCCAAGCGGAGGCTTGGCGGGATCACCAGCGGTTCAAAACTGAGCACACTCGATTAATGGCCACATTTATCGAGGATCGCACCCATTTGGATCAAGCGCGCTCGGTAGGTTTCGATTGGTATCAAGGGTTTGTGTTTTCCCCTCCTGTTCACATTCGTGATACGGGACGTAAGCGTTCGGGGAACCGGGCTGTGGAGTTACAATTGCTCGCTGAACTGGCGAGTCAAGACATGGATATCGATAGACTGGAATCGCTGCTGGCGCAACACCCACATTGCTGTATCTTATTATTACAACAAGCCAATTCTGCTGCTTTCCGGCGCAACGTCCGAATCAATACCCTGCGCGAAGCGCTGGTATTACTCGGCAGTCAACGAGTAAAATCCATCGTATCCACTTTACTGCTGGCCGATAATGACCCTGTCAGAGAAGTGCAGATTCGCCCGTTACTTAACCGAGCGGCGCTGGCCATGCACATTGCTGAACGGATACGCAGCCTGGATTCGCACATCGCATTTACGCTCGGCCTGTTCTCGCGTCTGGACGCCATAGAAGAGCTGCCCATGGATAAACTGCTTGAAGATCTGCCCTTTTCACTGGAGATCAAAAACGCCTTACTCCATCGTGACGGCGAAATGGGCAGACTGCTGAACCTACTGGATGCGTATGAGACCGGTAATGTCGGACACCTCAGTGGAGCGGTGATTACGTTGCTTAATGAGGATTTGCTGCGCGCCGTCACTTGGACAGAACAGTGGATCATCACCTGCTCCTAAAAACCTAATCAAAGTTGCTCATGCGATTTTTAGGCACTTCGCTCTCCGTTGATAACACCCGATTGAAGCCGGGCGAGCAACTGGAGTCCTGGTTGAGCAGTCCCAACC
>PWUP01000232.1 GCA_003562535.1 Gammaproteobacteria bacterium
CATCAAGCGGTCTATGTCCGCTAAGGAGATAGGGTGAGCACCCAGTTCGCCGTCATCGTAGCGACGTAACACCTCGATCACATCGGCGGCCTGGACGCTGAGATCTTGCGGACGCTGGGTTGGAATCAGCGGGCCGTGGCCGACACACCAGATGATCTGATCGGCACCGGCTTCTAAGTCGGTTTGATAATCGATATCCGCCGCCTGCCCAAAAGCGGCGACATAGACCACGCGGTTACCGGCCGCCCGCAGCGCCGGGCCGATATCCAGCATCACCGCCGCTCCCCAGCGACCGGCGACCACCAGAATGGTTTTACCTTGGGGAATGTCCACAGGCGCTCCCGTCGGCCCCATTAACACCACCGGATCACCTGGCTGGAGTCGATTAACCAGTTTTGGCCCGGTACCCCATTGCAATACCAGCAATCGAATCTTGTCGTCTTGCACCCCCGCGCCGCTGACGGTTAATAACGGTACTTGTAGGCGGGTACCCGCCACCAAGGGGCTAGTGGCCTCATAGGTTTGCAGCCGGAAAAACTGCCCAGGGCGGAAGCGCCGCGCCGCCAGCGGGGCTTTAACCCACAGTTCGGTCATGGCGGGATTGCTGCGGTTGACCTCGGCGATTGTAGCGACCAACTGCTCATTGAGCTGGGCGTGAAACTGGGGATAATCCACTGTATCGGCAGGCGGTAACTCATCGAGGGCGGCGAGAATCTGGCGATAACTGCGTTTGCTGGAGGCGATGGCTTTGACCACACTGCCATTAAACACCGGATGGGTATCACCGACAAAACTGACCAGGCGACCCTGATTTTGATACGAGGTAAACGGGCCAAATTCGGGCAGCTTGCAGTGCTCCACCGTGCGGACCGGCTGCAATAGCTCGTCTTGCTGAATATGTGGCAGGAAATTCTTACCATCGAGTTCAAAATTGCCGGGATGTTCTTTCTCATAAATGATATTGGGTACGGTACCGGCGGCGACAAAAATCGACCGGGCGGGCAGGGTATGTTGCTCTTTAGTGGCCAACCAGCGGCCCTCTTGCCAAACCATACGCCGACACACCAGGGCCGCCACATGCTGATGGTCATCCAGTGTCGCCTGGATCGGGTCTAGCCCTTCGGCATAATAAATGCCTTCCTGCATGGCCTTGCTGACTTCTTCGTGATTGCGCATATAGGCCGGTGAAGCGTTTAAGCCTTTACGGTAGGCCAAAGTTACTCCACCCCAAGACCGCAGCAGGGGGATAAAATTCGGCGGCTCACCAGCCGCAGCAGCGCGGTGGCGCTCGGCGCGCACAGCTCGTCCATGGTCAAGAAATTCCCTGAGAATGCCCTGATCTTCTGCACTTAACCGCTGATGCAATACCCCTTCGCCATAATGAGCGCTGAGGATTTCATAGCGGTGCAGGGTTTTTTCCACCTGCTTAATATAGTGCGCTTGGACTTCGGTGGCGGTGTCGATGCCGGTCAAGCCACCGCCAATCACCACGGCGGGCAGGCGCAGTTGCAGATTGGCCAGACTCGACTGCTTGCCTGCCCCGGTAAGCTGCAAGGCCATCAGAAAGTCATTGGCCTGACGCATACCCCGCGCTAACGAATGGCCGATATTCACCACCCGCGGATAACCGGCACCGGTGGCGAGACACACATGGTCAAACCCCAGCGCCCAGGCATCGTCCAGGGTCAGCGTACCGCCCCAGCGCACGCCGCCAAACACCTGGAAATGTTGCCGTCGTGCCAAGGTTAAATAAATCAATTTAAGAAAATTCTTGTCCCAGCGCACGGTAATGCCGTACTCGGCCACCCCGCCGAACCCGTAGAGCAGCCGTTCGTCCAGCGGCTCTTGCAGTTGTTCCCAGTCATAGATGGGGTGTTCCAGCAGTTCCGGCGGCAGGGGTTCGATTTTCAAACCATCAATACCGACCACCGCACACCCAGCCAGGGTTAAATAATGCGCCATGGTAAACCCTGCTGGCCCCATACCGACAATTAATACCTTGCGGCCATTATAGGCGTGCAGCCGATAGTGCTGGCGGCGCAGTGGATTCCACCGAGTCAGCAAATCATACAGTTCCACCCCCCAGGGCAGTTTCAGCACATCGGTCAGCACCCCGGTTTCGATCTGGGGAATATCCACCGGGTCTTGTTTTTGATAAATACAGCTTTTCATGCAGTCATTGCAGATGCGATGCCCGGTGGCCGGTACCATAGGGTTATCCACCATCGCCACCGCCAATGCGGCCAGGGTCTGGCCGTCGCGTTTGAGCTGGTGCATCTCGGAGATTTTTTCTTCCAGGGGGCAACCGGTCAGGGTATTGTGCAGTGGATCGCTTTTGAACCCGCGCTCGGGCTGGCCTTTTTTCTCCGGAAAGCCGATAGAGCAGAAATCGCCCTCATGATCATGGCAGTATTTGCAGTAATGCACCTCGCTTTGCACCTGGCGGGCGCTCATGCGCGGGTCGGTCAAAGCGAACCCATCACGACGACGGAACGTTTCCGGATCAGCCTGCAAGCGGATGGCATCCATGCGGGTCAAGGGCACCAGCCGGGTATGATCGACTTTTTGCGGCAGACGAAAACTCGCCCAACCGGCAACAGCGGCCTGCCCATCGGGGTCAGTCAGAGCTAAATACGCCCACTGCACCAAGCGTTCGGCAGCGGATGCCGTGGTTTCGGGTGCGGCCAGCAAGGTGGCGGCGTAGCGGGCTACCGCCAATTCTCGATCCGCTGCCGCCAGTGCAGGCTCCAGTTGCTGGTTTAACCATGCATCGAGGCTGGCGAAATCCTCGGTAATGGCCTGGCGATAGCGTTTAGCGCGTTTTTGCACCCAGTCTTGTTTAAAGCGCATGACCGGATCATGGCTCAGGGTCGCGGTGCGGGCGGCTTCCAGCTCAGCTTGAATGCCAAATAACTGACCCAGTTGGGCTTGCAGATGCGGAGCCAGTGCCAGTAATAACTCGCTGACGGCCAGGGGTTGGGTGATGTCGCCTTGTCGGTAACGCAACAGATCGTGATACAGGGTCACGTCGTGATGTTGAATGCGTTCGAGAAACGTCTGATCCAGGCGGGTCAGCCCTGCGGGCTGAAATAATTCTTGGAAGGAAAAACCCTCTAAATGCAAAGATACGGTCATGAAGCATGCTCTAGTTAATGGTCGGTGTCGCCCAGCGGGTGACAGCTCTAGCGAATCTAGGGCTGTGCGTAATCTTGGTGGCGGTGAGCGACTCGATTACGGCCCGCGCGTTTGGCCTGATACAGAGCCTCATCAGCGGCGGCTAATAATTGACTGCTGGAACACTCACTGCTCGGCAGGCATGAGGCCACGCCTAGGCTCATCGTAATATGGGGCGCTATACTGGAAAACTCATGGCTAATGGCCTGCTCGGCGACACAACAGCGCATGTGTTCGGCAATGCGTAGCGCGTCTTCAAGCGGGGTATCCGCTAGAATAGCGGCAAACTCCTCGCCACCGTAACGCGCTAAAAAGTCTGAAGCTCGGTGTAAGGGCTGAGCCAAGGCGTGGGCGATGGCGCGCAAGCAATCATCGCCACGGGGATGACCGTAATGATCGTTGTACGCTTTGAAATAATCGACGTCCATCATAATCAGTGCCAGCACATGCGCGTGCCGTTGGGCGCGTTGCCATTCAGTGGCTAAGGTAGCGTCAAACCGGCGCCGATTCGGCAAACCCGTTAAGCCGTCTAAACCGGCCAATTGTTCCAGTAGATCACCACGGCGCTTGAGTTCTAGGTGGTTGCGCACCCGCGCTTTGACAATCTGCAGGCGAAAGGGCTTGGCAATATAGTCGATAGCACCCGCTTCCAGTCCCTTTTTCTCGTCTTCTTCCTCATTGAGATGGGTGAGGAAAATAACCGGAATATGCGCCGTTTGTGGATGGTGTTTAAGCCGTCGGCATACTTCAAAACCGTCCAGCTCTGGCATCAAAATGTCGAGTAGAATCAGATCAGGTGGATCATTAAGAGCATATTCCAGCGCACTCACGCCATCGGTAGCCATTGCGCAGTCGTACTCTTGGCCTAATAGTTTTTTCAGCAATAATAAATTGGCACGGACATCATCGACCAATAACAGCTTAGGGCGTGTTGATTGCTGAAGACTATCCATAGTGACGGGTTCCAAGTAAGGCCAGTTGTGGGGTGAGTTTAAACATATTCGATAACCAGTACGGTTTGCTTGCTGTCCGCAATAAAGGCGTAGCCGATATCCCCATTATTGTCCACAATGCCTTGGAGATAGGTGCTTATCCAGACCATGGCCAGCACTTTGGTGCGAATGCGCCAATCGTAGTAGCTCACTGCACTATCCGCTGATACCTGTCAGCATACGGTACTACCTCACGCTCGATAGTTGCAAGCGAGTTTTGTTGTGCCAAACGCAAATCATACGCCGTTTGCAAGTTCAGCCAGGATTGGGCGTCGGTGCCAAAGTAATGAGCCAAGCGCAAAGCGG
>PWUP01000131.1 GCA_003562535.1 Gammaproteobacteria bacterium
ATCTGCTGCAAGAGCAGCGCGGCCAAGGGCGGGATTACCGCCGCAATGCCTTGCAGCGCTACCGCAATACGGTCACTCCAGAACGGGCTTTTCCGCTGGCTGAATTCACCGCTCGGCGCGATGGACTCAGCCAAGCCGTCGGTTACGATAAAGGCATGATGGTGTTTCACTCTCTGCGCCGTCTGCTCGGTGATGAGCAATTTATCGCCGGACTGCGGCATTTTTATGCCCAGCACATCTTTGAACGCGCCGGTTTCGATGACCTGCGCCAGAGTTTTACCGCCGTCAGTGGCTTAGATCTGGCTGGCGAATTTGACCAGTGGGTGCAGCGTTCGGATTTACCCGCCCTGCAACTCAGCGAGCTGGCCGCACAGCCCGATAACGACCAGTGGCGGGTGGACTTTACGGTGACTCAGACCCAGGCCGCAGCACCGTACCAATTACAGGTGCCGGTCGCAGTGCAGTTGGCCGGTGAAGAGTCCGCCTGGCACACTCGCGTACACCTGACCCAGCGCCAACAGCGTTTTAGTGTGACGGTGCCCCAGCGTCCGCAGCGCCTAGCCATTGACCCGGACTTTGATCTGCCCCGGCGTGTGGCTCCCACGGAAACCGCTCCGGTATTGAGCCAGCTTATGGGCAGTACATCCCTGTTGATGGTATTGCCCCGTGATGCCCATGATGGCTACCGCAACTTCGCGGCGCGTTGGGCAGCGCGTGATGCGGTGCAGGTGGTCATGGATCATGAGTTGGAGGCGTTACCCGACGATGTGGATCTCTGGATTATCGGTTGGAATAACCGCTGGCGGCCACAGGTGTTCGCGGCCTTAGCGGAACATCCGGTCGAGCTGGACGACTCGCACCTGCGGTTGCCTGACAGCCATCATGCCGTGGCCGATACCAGCCTAGTCTTAATCGCCCGCCATCCCGAGTCGCCGCAACGGGCCTTGGCGCTGCTGGCGGGTCAAGACCCCGAGGGTGTTAACGCCATGACCCGCAGATTGCGCCATTATGGCCGCTACAGTTATCTGGCGTTCACGGGGGCAACGGCGGCCAATCGCGCCCGTGGCCAGTGGCCGGTGCGGGATTCGCCGTTGGATCAGTCCGTCAGTGCTGACAGTCCGCCCTGGAGTGCGCAGCGCCGAGCGGAGCGTCCATTGTGGCCACTGGGATCACAGTAGGCTATCCGGGCGATAGATAGCGAATCGCCGCACAAGCGACTTGACGTAATCATTCAGTCCCCTCTCCCATTGATGGGGGAGAAAGCCCCTCACCCCAACCCTCTCCCAAAGGGCGAGGGAGCTAGCTACTTACCTTAACGCTGGCGTTTGCCGGGGCTGCGGGAGCGTGAGCTGGGACGATACGGGTTAGCACCGCCTTTAAATTCGATGCGCAGCGGTGCGCCGCTGAGCTGTAAGGCATTGCGGAAATAATTGGCTAAATAGCGCCGATACGCTTCGGGGATGTGTTCGACTCGGTTGCCGTGGATGATAATCACCGGCGGATTCTGCCCGCCTTGGTGGGCATAGCGCAGCTTGATCGGATGGCCGCGCACTAATGGGGGCTGATGATGAGTGACCGCCTGTTGCAACAGTTGGGTTAACTGGGAGGTGGAGATTTGGGTCGTGGCTGCCGCATACGCTTGGCGTACTGAGGTCAGTACATCGCCCACTCCAGAGCCGTGCAACGCTGAGATCCAATGGATACGCGCAAAATCGACAAAGCTCAACCGCCGATCCAATTCCCTGCGAACCTGCTGGCGGGTGTGGGGTTCCAGTCCATCCCATTTATTCACCGCAATAACCAATCCCCGCCCACTATTGAGAATATGGCCGAGCAGGCTGGCATCTTGTTCGGCGATGCCTTGCCGGGCATCCAGCATCAGCAGCACCACATGGGCGTGCTCGACGGCTTGCAGGGTTTTTAAGACGCTGAATTTTTCAATCGCTTCCCGAACTCGGCTGCGCCGTCGCACGCCAGCGGTATCAATCAGGGTGTAGTGTTGGCCGTCTTTGACAAAGGGGACTAATACGCTGTCCCGCGTGGTTCCGGGAAGATCTGAAGCCAACATGCGCTCTTCCCCCAGCAGGCGGTTTACCAAGGTTGATTTGCCCACATTGGGACGGCCAATAATGGCTAAACGGATCGTGTCGGCGTCACTGGATTCGTCGGCTAGGGCGATGGTGGACTCGGGGGTGTGAGCCAACACCGTGTCGATGAGCTCCAGTACCCCTTGACCGTGTTCGGCAGCAATCAGATACGGCTGACCCAGTCCAAGGGCGTAGAATTCACTGGCCAGCCAATCGGTATTCAGCCCTTCAATTTTATTGACCACTAGGTATAACAGTTTGCCCAAACGGCGTAACTCATGGGCAATGGTTTGATCCGCCGCATTCAAACCTTCACGGCCATCCACCAATAGCAACAGGCTATCAGCGGCCGCAGCCGCCTGTAAAGCGTGTTGGGATACCCGTTCAGCCAGGCGATCATCGCTATGGGTCAGGCCACCGGTATCAACGACGATATAGGGTTGTGAGCCTAAGCGACCCCGCCCATACTGACGATCCCGAGTTAAACCCGGATAATTGGCCACCAGCGCATCCCGTGACCGAGTGAGCCGGTTGAACAGCGTGGATTTGCCCACATTAGGGCGTCCGAGCAGGGCGATTACTGGTAGCATGGTGGACTCATCAAGTGATTTAGTCACCACCCAGTGCCAAGGCATCGAGTTGCCCACTGCGCCCTAACATCAGCACGCGATTGCCGACTACAGCCGGTGTGCCAATCAGACCCGCCGAGTCGGTCCGGCTGCGAGCGACGATCTCACCATCGCGTTTAGTCAACCAATGGACGTAACCGGCAAAATCACCAATGACAAGGTGGTCACCGACACTGGCTGGCGCTGTGGGCTGGCGACCTCGCAGGGCGGGTTGACGCCATAAGACTTCGCCATTGTGGCGATTGACCGCCCAAACCTCACCGTCGGTATGCGGCAGATACACCGCCCGCTCATCAACGACCAAACCCGCATGGGCGGAGAAGTCTCGGCTCCAGAGTAATTCGCCGCTGTTCATATCCAAAGCCCCCAACGCCCCTTGATAGGCAACGGCATACAATACCTCACCGAATAACTGTGGGTCTGCGTCAATATCCACTAAACGCTCGACCTCGGTACGCCCGCTGGGCACGGCTAAACGGCGTTCGCCGATGGGGCTGCCCGTGGCTAAATCCAGGAGTAGCAAGCGGCCATCGTCTAAACCAGCGATCATTAACCCCTCGGCCAGTAGCGGTGTGGACGCCCCGCGTAAGGTCAGCACCGGCAGCGTCGTATTATGTCCCCACAGTCGGGTACCATCGCGGGCCTGTAAGGCGGTGAATACCCCATCGGCACTGCGCACGATAATGACCTCATCCGTGCCTACAGGGGGGGCTAAGACTTCACTGGTTACGCGGGAGCGCCAACGCTCACTGCCACTGTCGGGTTCTAAGGCGATGACTTCACCGTTTAAGGTGCCGATAAGCACTAAATCCGCACCTAGGCCCACCCCGGCCGTAATCGAACGCTCGGTGTTGACTTGCCACAGGAGCTGGCCGTTATCGGCATCCAGCGCACGGATATCACCGCGCTGTCCGGCGATGAACACGCGCCCGTCTTGAGTCGCGGGGCGCAGTTCGGCAAAACGATCACGCAGGCCCGAACTGCCAGTATCTCGCCACTGAGGGTTAACGGCCAAGGGGGCGGTTAGGGGGGTGAGTTCAGCCGGTTCTGGCAGATTATCTGTGCCGACGAAATAGGCACCAATCCAGCCGCAACCACTGAGACTGGCAGTGAAAAGCAGTACACTAAGCAGGCGCAACATGGTCTATGGGGTATCGGGTAGGCTGTGGAGCTTCCAGCGCAACCGCTGATCTCCACTGGCCGTTAATGCGGTTTCATAGGCTTGGCGGGCTTGATCCGGCTGGTTTTGGGCGCGGTATACATCGCCACGCAGCTCCTCGCGTTCGGCGGTAAACTCTGGAGCACTGACCTGCTCAAGCTGAGCGTGGGCTAAGTCCCATTGCTGTTCAGCCAGCAAGACACGCGCCAGTCGCAAGCGGATGATGGACTGCAAAGCCTGATCGCGGGTTTGCTCCAGCGCCCACTGCAATTGGGTGAGTGCTGCGGCGTAATCTCGCCCCTCAACATCCAGTCGTGCCACTAATAAGGCCGCCAGAACCGCATAATGGCTGCGGTCAAACTCATCGGTGAGGACAGTGGCGATGTGGCGAGTTTGCGCCACATCGCCAAGGCTAACCGCTTCCAGCATACTGTTGTAATACCGAGAGGCTGTTTCGGCCTGAGCTTGGGTGCGGGATTGCCACCATTGCCAACCGCCAATGGCCACCAGCCCCAGCACGACACCGGCAATAATGCCTGGCCCGTTGGCTTTAAGCCAGTCTTTGATTTTATCAACTTGTTCTTGATCAGAATAATTTGCTGCCATTACCCGCTCCGTTACGGTAAAGGGTGGGTTTATACATCACGCAATAACTCAACCACAGCCGCCTCGGTCAGGGTCTGCTGAGGGTCACTGCCACGCAACGGCTTGACTGCAATCTGAGCATTGGCCAGCTCTGCATCCCCTAAAATCAGGGCATAATGGGCGCCACTGCGATCGGCGCGTTTGAACTGATTTTTCAGACTGCCCCCGCCACAGTTGGCCGTTAAGCGCAAGGTGGGGAGCTGATCGCGTAAGCGTTCGGCTAAGGCCAGGCCCTGATGCTCAGCGGCCGTGCCTACCATAATCAAATAAGCGTGTGGCGTGTAGGCGGAAGTGTGATCTAAACCACAGGCCGCCGCCATGAGCACTAGACGCTCTAAGCCAATCGCAAAGCCAATACCCGGGGTTGATCTGCCACCGAGATGAGCGACTAAACCGTCATAACGCCCCCCGCCACAGAAGGTATTCTGAGCGCCCAGATGGTCACCCACCCATTCGAACACGGTGCGGTTGTAATAATCCAAACCGCGCACCAGACGAGGGTTTAGGGTATAGGGGATGCCGGCTTGGTCTAAACGGCTTTGCAAACCCTCAAAATGTGTGGCGGATTGCTCATCTAAGTGATCCAGCAGCAACGGGGCTGTGGCGATGAGTTCAGCCATCTGGGGGTTTTTGCTATCGAGAATGCGCAGTGGATTACGGTGTAAGCGGTTGCGACTGTCCTCATCAAGCTTATGGTAATGCGTTTCGAAATAACTAATCAAGTGGTTACGATAGGCTTGGCGCGATTCCGCCGAACCCAATGAGTTCAGTTGCAAATGCACTCCGCTTAAACCCAGTTCACGCCACAGCCGAGCCGTGAGTAAAATCATTTCAGCGTCGATATCAGGGCCTGCTAAACCAAAGGCTTCGACATTGAGTTGGTGAAATTGCCGACTGCGGCCTTTTTGCGGTTTCTCGTAACGAAACATCGGCCCGGTACACCACAGCCGTTGAATTTGATTGTGCAACAGCCCATGCTGAATGCCCGCACGGACAAAGCCCGCCGTGGCTTCCGGGCGTAAGGTGAGGCTATCGCCATTACGGTCGGTAAAGGTGTACATTTCCTTTTCGACAATGTCGGTGACCTCGCCGATGGAGCGCTTAAACAACTCAGTGTATTCAAGCAATGGAACCCGTAATTCCTGATAACCATAGCGATTGAGCAGGTCACGGAGTGTGGCTTCAATACGAGCCCACAGAGGAGTATCTGTAGGCAATAGATCGTTCATGCCGCGAATGGCTTGGAGCGTAGGGGCCATAATGGTTCCGTACTGATTAAGAGGGGAGATCAGGGGGCTTGCAAGGTGAAGCGACTCACGCTACCCCGACTGGGCAGATAAACCGCACGATCAATCGATTCGCCATTTAATGTCAGGGTCACGGCTTGGGCATTACCCAGCCGGATTGAAAACGGTGCAGGACCTTGCACAGTGCGGCGTTCATTTGCCGAGAGCAGGGCATACACCAAGCGCCGTCCCTCGGCGTCTTCGACTTCAACCCAACAATCATCAGTCAATTCCAAGATCAATTCATGCTGATTGGGTGGTGAGTCTGTAGGTTCGGGATCAGGCTCAGAGTCTTGTTCGAGTAAGGCAGCGACTTCTGAGGCTTGCGCCGCCCCCAGCGCCTGTAGGCTATTGTTGCGCAGTGTTGGCGGCGGCAACGGTGCGGGTGCATGCACTGCCAGTGCGATATGCAAGGTCTCGTTATTGGACTCCGAGACCGCCTCCGTTGAGCCGGTTAATTCGGCGGGGGTGACGACAACAGGGGGGGGAGGTGCTGGCTCGACATTCAATTGATCAGGATTGATGCCGGTCAGCTCAAACCCCGGTGGCAAAGGATTGTCATCATTAAGATCAGGCAGTTGCTGGGTTACCGTCCAGCCCAACCAGCCGATTAACGCAAATACGGCCGGATACGAGAGCCAGCGTAGATCGCCACTGCGGCTGGAGGCATTCATGGGATGGGCGACCCGCAATGGTGGCGGATCATCGATACCGAGGGCCTTAAAACGGCCTAAGACCTCATGTTCGGCTAATCCCAGCAGTTCACCATAACGCAATAGATACATGCGGATAAAAACGGGAGCGCCCAGCGCTTGATAATTATCCGCTTCGAGGGCTTCGATTACGGCCACTCGGGTACGAGTCCGGCGTGCGGCCAGCGCGGTGTCCAACCCTTGGTCTAAGCGTGCGTTGCGCAGCCAGCGGCCTAAGGAGAGCTGGCCATCGGAGTGAAGATGAGTCGTAGTCATTGAGTGCGAGTGGTTGTCGGTGCGGTTGCTGAGTTAGAAAATTGGGAGCGCAGCAGATCTGAATAATACTCCTGCATCTGTGTATCGCCCAAGTTGCGCTCGATAGCAATAGCCAGTTCCAGACTGTCGGGGGTAAAACCACTACGGCGATGGTAACGCTCCAGATAATTTTGAGCGTCTGCCGAGCGGCCGAGTTCATGGCTCACACTGGCGATTTCAAACAGCGTACTGCTGGCAAACGCATTATGCTCCAGCGCTTGGCGAAAATCACGCTCGGCTTGCGGGAGATTTTCGGCGATGCGTGAGCAGACCCCCGCGCCGGTATAAGCCACTTCAGGGGTCTCTTGAGCCGAGTGAGTGGCGGCGTCTAAAAACAGGACGTGCCCTTCATCCGTCTGACCATTAGAACAAAGCAGACGGCCAAGATTCATTTTAGCCAGCAGATAATGAGGCCGAATGTCCAGAGCACGGCGGTAATGACGTTCGGCAATTGACGGTTCGCGGGTTTCTTCGTGCAAGACGCCCAAGGCATTTTCGGCTTCGGCTAAGCGTGGATCAAATTGTAGAGCGCGACGCAGTTTATCTTGTGCGATTTCAAAGCGTCCTGCCTGCATATAGCCAATACCCAGTTGCAAGTTCAATCGCGCGGCCTCGTTTTGGCTAGAGCCATTACTGGAGCTGCCGGGTGTTGCACAGCCTGTCAGTAAAATGAGTACCAGAACCCAAAATCCGATGATGTAGGGCATAGGTTTCACCAGCCTCCCCTCATGCAGCGCTCATGCGCACAGGTCTATGGCGGCGACTGCGATCTTGAACTTGGCCAGCCAGTTGCCCACAGGCGGCCTCGATGTCCTCGCCTCGGGTTTTTCGAGTCACCGTGGTCAGGCCATGAGCGGTGAGAATTTGCCGAAACCGATCAATGACGTCCGGCGGCGAGCGGCGGTAACGGGCTTGGGGGAACGGATTAAAGGGAATAAGATTAACCTTAGAGGGAATATCGCCTAGTAGCGTGATTAATTCACGCGCATGAGCGTCGCTGTCGTTTACCCCGTCCAGCATGACATACTCCCAAGTAATGCGGCGGGGTTGCAAGCCCTTGATATACGCTGAGCAAGCGGCCATTAATTCGGACAAGGGATAGCGACGATTTAACGGTACCAATTGGTTGCGTAACGCATCGTTGGGTGCATGCAGCGATACGGCCAGACTGACATCAGACACCTCGCGCAGTTTGTAGATGGTTGGCACAACACCTGAAGTGCTTAAAGTTACCCGGCGTTTCGACAGACCAAAGGCCAAATCATCCTGCATTAAATTGAGAGCCGGTACCACATTGCGGAAATTATACAGGGGTTCGCCCATGCCCATCAGCACAATATTGCTGATCTCGCGACTGCCCGCGCGCCCGCCACCCAGAGCGTGGTGAGCCAGCCAAACTTGGCCAATAATTTCAGCCGTGGACAGATTGCGGTTAAACCCCTGTTGCGCGGTGGCGCAAAACGTACAGTCGAGAATGCAGCCGATTTGTGATGAAACGCATAAAGTGCCGCGATCCTCTTCGGGGATGAATACAGTCTCGATGCAGTTACCCCCAGCAAGCTGTACCAGCCACTTGCGCGTACCGTCGCTGGATAAGCGCGGCTGCAGCAATTGGGGTAAGCGGATTTCCGCCAACTGGTCTAAACGCGCCCGCAGGGGCTTAGATAAATTGGTCATTGCTGCAAAATCCGTGACCCCCTCGTGATAAATCCACTTCATCACTTGTTCAGTACGAAAGCGTTTTTCCCCAAGATCGAGGAAAAACGCTTGCAGTGCCGTGCGATCTAAGTCGAGCAGATTGACCTTATTCATCGGTATCGCGAAACAGTCAATGGATTAGCGAGTGCGCGGGCACAGCGCATCGTCAGCAAAGAAAAAGGCGATTTCTATCGCTGCGGTATCGGAACCGTCTGAGCCATGCACCGCATTTTCTTCAACATTATGAGCAAAATCAGCACGAATGGTTCCTGGTGCGGCTTTTTGCGGATCCGTTGCACCCATAATTTCACGGTGCTTGGCAATGGCGTTTTCGCCTTCCAATACCTGAACCATCACCGGTCCCGAGGTCATGAACTCGACCAGATCATTAAAAAAAGGCCGTTCTCGATGCACGGCGTAAAATTGTTCGGCTTGTTCGCGGCTAGGGTGCAACATGCGTGCAGCAATGATCTGCAGTCCATTGCGTTCAAAGCGATCATAGATTTGTCCGATGACATTCTTGCTCACGGCATCGGGCTTAATAATAGACAGGGTGCGTTCAACAGCCATGCTAACTCCAGTGTGAATTCAATGAATCGTGGATCAAAGGGTGTAACGACAACATAAAATCATACCACAGGCTCATATAAATGCAGGCCACAATAGATCGCCTGCATTCCGTTTAGTGCGGCGGCACCTCGGGCAGGTCTACCCAAGCCCAGCGTTTAGCGCAGCAATTCGGTCCAAATTTGAGTGTAAATGGCATTGACTTCGGGCGGACAGGTTATACTGAAGCGCCCTGCCGCTTGCAGCTCTTCGGGAATGATAATTTCCGGCGCTGCGCGCATGATCTCGTCCATATACGCTTCTGAACCGCTAATGCCATTGGCATAGCGAGTGAAATTAGAAATCAGTGCGGCATTGCGTGGTTCCATCACAAAATTCAAAAAAGTCAGCGCATTGTCTGGGTTACGCGCATCCGCCAAAATCACCGCATTGTCCATCCATACCGGAAAGCCCGTCTGCGGGTAGCCATAGACGATATCTTGATTCAGCAAGCGGGCGCGCATACTGGCCCCGTTCCAGTACACCCCAGCGGCCATATCCCCGGCGGCATAAGCATCGACAGTACCGTAATCCATGGCAATCCAATGGGGTTTGGCCGCGACCAGCACATCACGCACCTCGCGCAACAGCTCCCGATCATCACTGCACGGTTCGCCGCCCACATAACGCAGGGTTAAATGCATGATGTCGGTCATTTCCGGGATGACATTAATGCGTCCCTGTAACTCTGGTGGCGGATTGAGGAAAATATCCGCCGTATTAGGATCACCGGCATACACTGCGGAATTTACAATAACCCCTGTGGTGCCCCAAGCCCACGGAATGGAATACCGCCGCCCAGGATCAAAAGGGACATCCATCCAGCGCGGTTCAATATAGGCAAGATTAGGCAACCGCTCATGATCGAGTTCTTGCACCAAGCCTTCTTCCACCCACACAGGGATGTAATTATTCGATGGCACAACGATATCAAAACCGTGTCCACCGGCTTTGATGCGTGCCAAGGCGGTTTCATTGCTGTCAAAATCGGTGACAGTGACTCGGATACCGGTCTCGTTCCGGAAGCGTTCAATCAGCTCAGGGCTGGTATAATTACCCCAATTATAAAGATTTAATTCGCCGCCAGCGTGCGCCAGCGAAACTGAACCCAGCAGGGCTATCGCACCCAAGCCAAACAGTGTACAGCGATATCTCATCAAGGCGTTTCCTGTCGTCGTGTGGATAAAAGTGCCGTAAAGTGTATCTGGATCGCTGACGGTAGGGAATGGTTATTGCCTAAATACCCAATTTTCTCAACTCAGTATCTGGTAGCGCCTGCTCCCATAAAGCATCAAAAAAGGCTTGTAAGTCGCGGGCGCGCAGGCCGCCGCCGTGGGGATAATAGCGCCCTAAGCACCGCAGCGGGTCATTAAATAGCAATAGCTTACGTTGGTCAGCCAGTACATAACCATAACCGTATTCCGGCCGATCTTGGGGGCGGTCACTGGACAAGTATCTTAATTCCAGCGCACTGAGTTGTTCAATCAGCGTAGCGAACTGGGGGTGATTGCGCCGCCATTGAGTGGCTGGAGGGAGCACCAAGCGGACGCGCAAGCGGCGCTGAGCTAAAACTCGTTGGCGTATGAGTTCAGCAAATTGCGGCCTATCATAGACACCGCTGGTGAGCCCTGGGGTATAAATGCACAGATGCAGCCGAGTCGTACTCAGCAATTCATCGATGGCTGCCGTGGCAGTGGCAACGTCTTCAATCGGTAATTCGACCGGTTCAGCAATACTCATGATGGATCCTGTTATAACTTTAAAAACATACGGCGATGGGCGATACCGGCTTCCATAAACTCAGGTCCCTCGACGCTAAATCCCAAACCGGCATAAAACGGAATGGCATACGTTTGGGCATTCAACTCGACGCTGGCAAACTGGCTGTCTCGCGCTCGGCGCAGCAGGGCCTGCATTAAAGCTCGTCCGACACCTCGCGAACGCCATTCGGCCAATACCGCCAACCGCCCGATATGACCATCAGGCAGTAAGCGGCCGGTGCCGATAGGCTGGCCTGCTGTTGTCCGTGCCAGCACATGCTGGCTCAGCGGGTCATAGGCATCACGTTCCAGCTCCACCGGCACCTGCTGCTCAACCACAAACACCTGATAGCGTATCGCGTACAGCGTGGTTTCATGGTGTGCCCAGTCAGCGATTTCAATCTGATAGCCAGGGTCTCTGGAAGACTTGGAGTTCGTCGTCATCGCCTTATATCCGCAGATCAAATAGCGCGGGCCTGATCAGCCGCACTGCCGGTGTAATCCGCCGGAGTCAAGGCCAGCAACTGAGCTTTTGCCGCGTCTGGAATGGCTAACTCCTCAATGAATGCCTGCAAGCGCTGGCGGTCAATCCGTTGCCCCCGAGTCAGTTGTTTCAGTTGCTCATAAGGTTGCTCAATACCGTAGCGACGCATGACGGTTTGCACCGCTTCGCCCAAGACTTCCCAATTGTCCTCAAGGTCTGTAGCCAGTTGCTGCGGATCAATCTGTAATTTTTGCAGTCCTTTGGCCGTGCTGTGATACGCGATCAGCGCATGGCCTAGGGCGCTGCCAAGAGCGCGCAGGGCGGTGGAGTCGCTGAGGTCACGTTGCCAGCGCGACACCGGCAGCTTTTGAGCCAGATGATCGAGCAGGGCGTTGGCTAAGCCGAGGTTGCCTTCCGCGTTTTCGAAATCAATCGGATTGACCTTATGCGGCATGGTTGAAGAGCCGACTTCACCGGCAATGGTCTTCTGGCGGAAATAGCCTAGGGCGATATAGCCCCATAAATCCCGGCATAAATCGAGGAGAATCGTATGCACTCGAATTAACGCTTGGCTGTATTCGGCGATGTAGTCATGCGGCTCTATTTGCGTGGTATAAGGATTTAATTCTAGCCCTAGCCGTTGGCCGATCAGCTCCTGAGCTAAAGTCGGCCAATCCAATTCGGGATAGGCGATGCGATGGGCATTATAATTGCCCACTGCGCCATTGAGTTTACCGAGTATCGGTACAGCGGCCAGTTGGTCAAGCTGGCGTTGCAGACGGTGTACGACATTCGCCAGTTCTTTACCCATAGTGGTGGGGGAAGCGGCTTGGCCGTGGGTACGGGCGAGCATGGCGTGATCGGCAAGAACATGAGCCTGCTGGCGCAGTTGTTGAGTCAATGCGTTTAAAGCCGGTAACAGGTGGTGATCACGCGCTTCGCGCAACATTAAAGCGTAAGCGAGATTATTGATATCCTCCGAGGTGCAGGCAAAATGGACAAATTCGGCCACTGCGGCCAGTTCGGGCAGGGCAGCAAAACGCTGTTTGAGATAATACTCAACGGCCTTAACATCATGGTTGGTGGTGCGTTCAATCTGTTTGATCTGCTCGGCCTCTGGCGGTGAAAATTCAGCAATCAAACGGGCTAAATAGTCCTGAGCGGCAGGGCTGAACGCGGGCACTTCGGTCAATTGAGGGCAGTCAGCCAGGGTTTGTAGCCAGCGGATTTCCACAATCAAGCGCTGGCGGATCAAACCGTATTCGCTGCACACGGGTCGCAGGTCGGCGGTTTTGCCACCGTAGCGGCCATCAATAGGGGATAGAGCGGTAAGTTCGGTGAGTTGCATGAGGTTTTAGCTGGGTTAAAGGTAATGAGGTAATGATAGGTATGAAAACACGTTGGATTATACTCGCACTGAGCCTATTGCTGCACGGTATGCCGGTGGCTGCCGATTTAGAGCGGGGTCTGTTGGCGTATGAGCAGGGCGATTATCACACTGCTTTGCATACCTTGATCCCCTTGGGCGAAGCGGGTGAGCCACATGCCCAGTATATACTGGGTCGCATGTTTGCCCGAGGTGAGGGTGGGGTATTGCAGGATTATGTCGAGGCGTATAAATGGTATAACTTGGCGGCCGCCCGCCGTCAGCCCTTAGCCGCCGCTGCGCGTGAGGCTCTGGCTGAGCGGATGAGTAATGAACAAATCGCAGCGGCTCAAACCTTGGCGCGTGACTGGCGTCCTTTAGGGCGGTTACCCAGTCAGCCAGCCATGCCGCTCCCCCTAGAGGTGCAATCCTTAGAGCCGGTGCCGACTCCAGAGCAGCGCGATATGACCAGTGAAACCTTGGTGACTTTGATCCAGCTCAATCTGAAACGCCTGGGCTATCCCATTGCCCAGATTGATGGCCGGTTAAGTTCGGCCACACAGTCGGCAATTCGTGATTTCCAAACCGATCAAGGTTTGACCACGGACGGCCAAGCCTCCGCCGCTTTATTGCAACGCTTAGAGGCTGTGCCTGACCCTGGGCCGCCGATCCGCATGATTCCGCCGCAAGAACAACCGCCGGAAGTCGAAAACGACTGGCAGCGTTTGATGTAATCCTATAGATTTAATCCATTAATCCATCATCATACTGACTTGATCCCGAGTATAAAACACACCATCGAGCACGAATCCGGCAATGACTGAGCCTTTAATGGCGGCAACCTGACCAGAGTGGCTGCGGCTTACGACGAGTTCATTGGGTAGTCCATCGAGTAGATGGATGCGTGCTGGACGCCCATCAGCATAACGTGATAGATACACTTTCCCAGTTGCCCGGTCAAGAAACCCCGGCCAAAAGCCGCGTTGTTGACAGACATGGCTGACTCCCCCAGTGCCGGCGAAGGCACGATTTTCATTGACCAAGGTTTTGACGGTAATGGCTTGTGGCATTAATACCCCCCGAGGACAAGCGGTAATTCCAGTCATGATCGAATTCAGTAAATTGACATCAGGGTCAAGTATAGACCCACCTGTTGCGATTTTGAATGGCTTTTGCAAAAAAACAACATATTGGGCTTGGCTATGGTTCATGGTAAGCTAGCTACCCTCCGTCTTCACTACCAGCAAATATAATTTTTTTCGAGTGCTTACAATGCCCCAATCCTCTCCCAGAGTCGCGCTGATTTGCGGCGTTAGTGGCCAAGATGGTGCCTATCTGGCGCAGCATCTGCTCAATAAAGGCTATCAAGTGTGGGGCACGTCTCGCGATGCGCTCGGTTCGGGATTTACCAATCTGCACCGTCTAGGTATCCGCGACCAAGTGCATTGTGTGTCGATGGTGCCCGAAGATTTTCGCACGGTACTGGTTGCGCTGCGCCGCAGCCGCGCCAGTGAAGTCTATTATCTGGCGGGGCAATCTTCAGTTGGCTTATCCTTTGAACAACCTGCAGAAACGATCCAAAGCATTACCTTGGGGACGTTAAATCTCTTGGAAGCCTGTCGTATGGTGGATTGGCCGATACGCTTGTATCACGCCGGTTCCAGTGAATGCTTTGGGGATACCGACGGCGCTCCCGCTGACGAATCCACACCGTTTCATCCGCGCAGCCCGTATGCCGTGGCCAAGACCTCGGCCTTTTGGTTGGTCGATAACTATCGTGAAGCCTATCATCTGTGGGCGTGTACCGGGATTTTATTCAACCATGAATCCCCATTGCGACCGACCCGCTTTGTGACGCAGAAAATTATTTCCACCGCACGGCGTATTGCTGCCGGTTCGGGTGAGACGCTGCGCTTAGGCCGGATTGATATTGCTCGTGACTGGGGTTGGGCGCCGGAATATGTCGATGCGATGTGGCGGATGTTGCAACAGCCCCAGCCGCAGGATTTTGTGATCGCGACCGGTACAACCTATACCCTAGAAGCCTTTGTCGCTGAAACCTTCGCCGCATTGGGGCTGGATTGGCGTTCGCATGTTGAACAGGCTGAAGCGTTTATGCGTCCTACCGATTTACTGATTGGACGTGCCGACCCGAGTAAAGCCGAGCGGTTATTAGACTGGAAGGCACAGTACACAATGCCCGATGTCGTGCGAATGATGCTCGCAGATTCCTAATCCGCCATGCCGTTACAGCAAACTGAGCTGTAAACTGCTAGGATAGTCACGGTCTACTAACTGTATTAGGAGTCCATATATGTTGAAACCCCTGCGAGGTGTTGCATTAGGTCTGGTGGTGAGTATGGCGGGTGTGAGCGGCTCACTGGCGCAAATTCCCGACGATGTGCTAGTGATTGGCCAGATCGCCGAACCGCGTTCACTGGATCCCGCCGCCGTAACCGCCGTCAATGATTTCCGCATCCTGATGAACCTCTACGACGGCTTGGTACGCTATCAGGACGGCACTCTGGAGGTTGAACCGGCGCTGGCTGAGTCGTGGAATATCAGCGACGACGGCACAGTGTACACATTCAATTTGCGTCAGGATGTGACGTTCCATGATGGCGCTCCGTTTAATGCTGAAGCGGTTAAATTCAATTTTGATCGCATGTTGGACGAGGAGCATCCCTATCACCACACTGGGCCGTTCCCGCTGTCGTTTTTCTTCAGCGCCATTCAAGAAACGGAAGTCGTGGATGAGTACACGGTGCGCATGACCTTAGATGCCCCCTATGCACCCTTATTGTCCAATCTGGCCTATCCCACCGGCTTGCTGGTTTCTCCAGCAGCAGTGATGGAACATGGTGAAGACTTTGGCCGTAACCCTTCAGGTACCGGACCGTTTCAGTTTGGCGAGTGGCGCAGTAATACCCGCGTAGTCTTGGAAAAAAATGCCGACTATTGGGACGGCGAACCGGCGATGAATGCCTTGGTGTTTCGTCCGATTACCGATGCCAATACCCGCGTGACCGAAATGCTCTCCGGCGGGTTGGATATGATGGTCGAAGTGCCACCCGATAACGTCGCTTTGTTTGCGAATGATCCTGGGTTTACCGTACACGAACAGGCCGGCCCGCATCTGTGGTTTCTGATTTTGAATATGAAAGAAGGCCCGTTTGCCGATCAGCGGGTTCGTCAAGCCATTAACTACGCCATTGATAAACAGTCCTTGGTGGATAACGTGCTCTCAGGCACGGCGACG
>PWUP01000106.1 GCA_003562535.1 Gammaproteobacteria bacterium
CATTCTGTATTTGCTCACTCAACTGTTAGCACGGCTGGAAGAACGGCGTGCTGCTAAGGAAAACTAATGACCGTCGTGGTTGAAGTCACCGATCTGTGTAAACGCTTTGGCAAGGTTCAAGCCGTTGATCAGGTTAATTTTGCCATCGGCGAAAACGAGTTTTTTTCCCTACTCGGCCCTTCCGGTTGCGGTAAAACCACCACGCTGCGGTGTGTGGCCGGTCTGGAAAGCGCCGATAGCGGCACCATTCGCATTGGCGAGCGCACGGTGTTTGACCCCAAAACCCGCACTGATTTACCGCCGAACTATCGGGCTATAGGCATGGTTTTTCAGAGCTATGCGGTATGGCCACACATGAAGGTCTTTGACAATATCGCCTATCCGCTTAAAGTCCGGCGACAATCGCGAACCTCTATTGAGCAACGTGTCGCACGGGTATTAGAGATTCTCGGCATGGCCGGTTTAGGCCATCGCATGCCGAGCCAGCTTTCCGGTGGCCAACAACAGCGGGTTGCCTTAGGTCGAGCACTTGCCCTAGAACCCACCGTGTTGCTGTTGGACGAACCGCTGTCAAATTTAGATGCCAAGCTGCGCGAACAAATGCGCGCTGAACTGAAACTCATTCAAAAAGAAACCGGTTTGCCCATTTTGTATGTCACTCACGATCAAACCGAAGCGCTGGCTATGTCGGATCGGATCGCCGTGATGTGCGAGGGTAGCATTCACCAGTTAGCTAGCCCCAGCACGATTTATCGCCGCCCGGCTACGCAGTTTGTGCTGGATTTTATTGGTACCGTGAATTACTTACCTTGCCATTTAGCCGACACCCGTTCTGACACGATCCGCCTCATATTGGCGGATGGTCAACAGTGCAGTTTACCGCGTCCACCGTTTATTCCCGATACCACTGAAGCGCTACTGGCGATTCGACCAGAAGACATCGCCATTGACCCCACAGGCGAGGGTTTAAGCGCCAACGTAGAGTTGGGAAGTTTTATTGGCCATGCCAATGAGTACCGGATACGTCTAGGCGCTACCTCGCTACGAGTCTCGGGCGATAAGCAACTCGCCATTGCCGAGGGGACTCAAGTGGGTTTGAAATTTAGAGATGGTCTATTGCTGGAACCCGATGCCCTGCAACGTCCTATGGCACGGGCAAGCTAAATACTCAGATGAGTGCATGGCGCACCCGCGCCGAAATCCATTCACTCACGAACACAGTTGCCAGAATAGCTAGAAAGATAACGGTTACCTGATTCCACGCTAAATTATTGATCGAGGCTTGTAGCTGGATGCCAATTCCCCCAGCACCGACTAAACCTAACACCGTAGCCTCGCGGATATTAATATCCCAGCGATATACGGAGATTCCTGCAACTGTCGGCAACACCTGCGGCCAAATGCCATAACTCAATACCTGCATGCGGCTCGCCCCCGTCGCTTCAATCGCCTCCACCGGCTCATTGCTGACTTCTTCAATAGCTTCGTACAGCAATTTACCGATGAAACCGATAGAACGCAGGGCAATCGCGATAATCCCTGCCAATATGCCTGGCCCCATAATCAGCACCAATAAGAGTGCCCAAATCAGTGAATTGATGGAACGCGAAGACACAATGATTAACAGAGCCAGTGGGCGTATCAGGGCGCGGCTAGGGGTGGTGTTGTGTGCGGCCAAGAATGCGATAGGGATGGCGATTATAACCCCAAGTAACGTACCCAGCGTCGCAATATTGATGGTGTCCCACAATGGCCAAAGAATGCGCTCGAAATAATCCCAACGAGGGTTAACCATACGGCTAGCTAAATCATAGGCTTGAGCTGGAGAATCCCAAACAAACATCCAGATCGTCTGCGCACTAATAAACGACCAAGCTGCCATAAAAAGGGCTGTGCCTACTAGCCAAACCAGCCAAATTCTCAACTGAGCAGCACGATCACGCCGTTGCCAACACCGTTGTCCCCCCGTCACAGTAACCGGCATTAAAGGAGCCTCCTGCGTAGAAAACCTGAAGAATATTCAACCAGCAGCACAACAGCGATAATGCATAACAACACGGCGGCTGCCGAATCGTATTCATAACGTGCAATCGCCGTATTTAACGTTGCGCCGATGCCGCCCGCACCAACGATACCGATGACCGCTGACTCACGAAAATTGATGTCCAAACGGTAGAGCGACAAACCTATAAAGCGTGCGGCAACCTGTGGCTGAATGGCATAATTCAATATCTGCAACCAACTCGCCCCGGTCGCTTGGATGGCTTCAACTTGTTGACGATCAATATCTTCAATGTCTTCAGCCAATAGCTTAGCCAAAAAACCAATACTGGAAAACGCCAACGTGGCCACTCCCGCCAGAGGCCCAAAACCAAACATAGCCACAAAGACAATGGCAATAATAATTTCTTGAAACGCCCGTGATACGGCGATAATGCCCCGACACACCAGATATACAGGCAGTGGAGCAAGATTACGCGCTGCCCCCAAAGCCACTGGGATCGACAGCAACACACCGATAACGGTGGCAACCACCGTCATCGTCAGGCTTTCCAGAAAGCCCTCGTAGATATCTTGCCAACGACTGGTGAAATCGGGCTTTAAGAACCCGGCGATAAACGCTGCACCGCGATCCATGCCGGCAATAATCCGCGCCCAGTTAAATTCCAATGAGCCGATGGCTAGCACTAAATACACTAGGGCACCCAAGTACAGTCCCCAGCGTACCCAAGGGTTAACGATAAAAGGTTGTTTCCGCCACTGACGCGGCGGCGGTGACCCCCTTACTTCTAGTAAGGTCATGAGCCCACCACCCGCTGCCGTCCAACACCAGTTTCCGGTAACTCTATGAGCGGTACAATGACCTCGGCACTAGTCGGCAGGTCACGTTGCTCATCCTGTTCCTCCCTCGCTGTACCTGTCCAGTCTGCCTCACCATAAATTTCGGTCAGGCGTGCAGCGTTGAGCTGAGCAGGGGAACCATCATAGACCACCCGGCCTTGGCGTAACCCAATGACCCGTTCAACAAACATCATCGCCAACTGGACATCGTGAATATTGATGATGGCCGCCAGACCGCTCTCCCGACACAGATCAACGATCAACTGCATAATCTGTCGCGACGTTTTAGGATCAAGGCTGGCCGTAGGTTCATCAATCAGTAAAATTTCCGGATTTTGAATCAAAGCGCGAGCAATGCCGACCCGTTGACGTTGCCCGCCTGATAAGGCATCGGCACGTTTATCTACCATGTCTTCAATCCCAACACGCTCTAATAAGTCAAAAGCCCTCTCAATGTCAGTCTCGGGGAACCGCCGAAAAAAACTGCGCCAGAAACCAATGTAGCCCAGTCGTCCAGATAGAACATTCTCCATGACCGTAAGTCGTTCCACTAGAGCGTACTCTTGAAAAATCATCCCAATTCGGCACCGCATTCGCCGCAAAGACCGTGATCTTAGACCCGTAATTTGTTCATTATTCAACCAAATGCGACCATGAGTTGGTTCAACTAATCGGTTGACACAACGAATCAAGGTACTTTTACCCGCCCCTGAGGGACCAATCAAGGCAATCACCTGACCTTTTGTAACCTGAAGATCCACGCTGTCCAAAGCTAAATCTCCAGTGGAATAGCGTTTAGTCAGTTGTTCGATAGTCAGCATACTCAAGCTCTTAATCAGGCTAGGGGTATGACCGTCCTGTTTCCCGACAGGATCAAGGACGGCGAGGTTAATTGAATGGAGCAGAATGAGAGAAGACTCACTGGCATTCTAACGTTTCACCGATCTGGGCAGCAATGGTGCGAATAATGGCCCAATCATCCTCATAAGTAATCTCGGCAAAGCCGTCCGCATTAAAGAACTCCCGCGCTAATTCGCCCTCCCAAGGGAAGGTGAAAAAGGCCTCACGGATTTTGGCCTTGAGATCAGGATGCAGATTGTAGGCATAACCATAAGCCGTTGTCGGAAAAGTCGCTGACTGATAAATGGTGATGATCTGATCTGGGTTAACCACCTCGCGCTCCATCATGCGGTGCATGACTGAATTGGCAATCGCTGCTGCGTCGTAATCGCGGTTGGCAACCCCTAACACTGAATTATCGTGAGCGCCTGAAAAAGCCGTTTGGAAATCCACATCCGCCTGCAATCCAAATTCAGCTTCTAGGAGAGCAGAAGGCGCTCTGAACCCAGAGTTTGAGGCCGGCGTCACAAAAGCTAAGGTGCGCCCACGCAGATCATCTACACTCTCGATGCCGCTTCCTGGATAGGTGATAATTTCCATTTCATAACCGCGCACCTGACCATCAAACCCCATAGTGGCAAACGGATGAAAACCGGCACAGTTCACAGCGAGCGGCACCGAACCGGTGGCAAATCCTCCCACATGCAGCCTGCCGGCACGCATGGTTTCAACCATGGCGGCATAA
>PWUP01000114.1 GCA_003562535.1 Gammaproteobacteria bacterium
CCGCGCGCCCGCGCTCCGGCTAAACCGGCTTTAACGAAGTCAGTAATCCGATCCGCCACTTTTTGTGGCGTGAACTCTTGCGGATCGAGGCGTTGTAAACCCGCCACCGTCATGCCGGGAAGATGCCGAGCGATGTTTTCTAAGGCTTTGCTTTCTAAAGTGGATAAACCCGGCAAAGCCGCCTTCCCAGACAGTGACTTATTGGCTGGGGACTGGGCCAGTCCAGACTGAGGGGACTTGAACGATGTGGGGGAAAAACTGGTATTCACAAGCATGGCAGCATTCCAACGCGATTAGGGAGATGTCCTTATTATCGGCCATGGATTACATTTCTTTAGCTGCACCCCCTTGCAGCCACTTGTCAAGCACCGCTATAGTGGTAAGCCATAAAATAACTCCAGCACATTGATACCGACTCACAATGCCCGTGGCTCCACCTGTTACTGGCCTCCCTAAGGCCCTGCACCCTACCACCACCACCGTGTGGCAACGGCTGCATGCCGCGTTGCAACAAGCAAGGATCGCCCCGCCCTTAGAAGCTCAGCAGACTGAGCTGCTCAAGGTACTGGCCTGCAGTGACTTTGCCGCCCGTTGTCTGATCCGCCACCCCGAGTGGCTGCTGACGCTGTGCACACCCACCACCCCGCACAGTGATCCTGCGGCTTATTACACCCAGAGCCTGCACAGCCTGCTGGCAGACTGTGACGATATCACCGCACTGATGCGCACGGTGCGCCAATTCCGCCATCAGCACCTCACCGCCATTGCCTGGCGCGATCTGGCGAGTGATGCACCCCTTGAACAGATTCTCAGCGAATTATCCGCCTTAGCCGACAGTCTGCTCACGGTCAGCCTCGAGTGGTTATATGCGCGGCTGTGTGAGCGTTACGGCGTACCGCGTGACGCTAAGGGGCGCGCTCAGCAGATGGTGGTGCTGGGTATGGGCAAACTCGGGGGCCAAGAGCTGAATTTTTCTTCGGATATCGACTTAATTTTCGCCTATCCCCGTAATGGCGAAACCGACGGCACCCGCAGCTTGAGCAACGCTGAATTTTTCCGCCGATTAAGCCAACAGTTGATCAAAGCCCTACATGAAGTCACGGCAGATGGGTTTGTGTATCGCGTCGATGCCCGCCTGCGCCCCTTTGGTGATGCCGGGCCGCTGGCGGTTTCGTTCAGCGCCATGGAAGAGTACTATCAAACTCATGGCCGCGAATGGGAACGCTACGCCCTGATCAAAGCCCGAGTGGTCGCTGGGGATGCCCAGGCCGGCCAGCGTCTGCTGGACACCTTGCAGCCTTTTGTCTATCGGCGTTATCTCGATTACGGTGCCTTTGAATCACTGCGCGAGATGAAAACGCTGATTGTCCAAGAGATCGAACGTAAAGGACTGCATAATAATTTAAAACTCGGGCCGGGGGGAATTCGCGAGATTGAATTCATCGGCCAAGCGTTCCAACTGATTTACGGCGGACGCGAACCTGAGTTACGCGGGCGGCAATTGCTGCCGGTGCTGGATTATCTCGCCGACAGCGGGCGCTTGTCCCCAAGCGCTACCGAGCAACTGCGCCAAGCCTATGTGTTTTTGCGCCGTAGCGAGAACCGTTTGCAACTCTGGGCCGATCAACAAACCCATGAGCTACCGAGTGAAGCCGTCGCTCAAGCCCGCTTGGCCTATGCGATGGGCTATGCGGACTGGTCTGACTATATCAGCGCATTAAACCGCCATCTGCACAGCGTCGAACAGCAGTTCACTGAAGTATTCAGCCACGACGATACCGGCGACGCTCATGAGGATGATGACTGGCACTCCCTGTGGAATGAGCGCAACACCAGCGACCGCTTAACCCAATTATTACAAGCCCAAGGTTTTGATGATCCTGAACGCGCCAGCCACGCCTTGCACGCTTTGCGCAACAGTTTTAACTGTCGGACGCTAGGCTCACGCGGCCACCAGCGTTTGCAACAACTGATGCCGCTGTTGCTGGAAACCGTGGTGACGACCGATTCCCCCGCACAAACCTTAGAGCGGCTCACCCAGTTGCTGGAGGCCATTGTACGGCGTTCAGCGTATCTGGCTTTACTACTGGAAAATCCAGCCGCCCGAACCCAATTGGTGGAACTGTGCGCGGCCAGCCCGTGGATTGCTCACTATGTGACTCGGCATCCTCTGCTGCTGGACGAATTACTCACACCCGCCAACCTCTACCGGCCCTTGGATCGGCAGCGTCTGGAACGAGAATTGGATGAGGAACTCAGCCGCATACCCGCAGACGATCAAGAGCAGCAGCTCGATGTGCTGCGCCATTTTCAACAAAGCCAGATTCTGCGAGTGGCGGCTGCCGATATTGCTGACGCCATGCCGTTGATGATTGTCAGCGATCACCTAACGGAGATCGCCGAGGTACTGCTGGAAAAAATCGTGGTGCTGGCTTGGGACGATTTACGCGCCCGTTTTGGGCAGCCTCAGTGTGTGTTTGAAGGGCGCAGCTACTCGCCTGGGTTAGCCGTCATTGGCTATGGCAAACTGGGCGGTTTAGAGCTGGGCTATCACTCGGATTTAGATCTGGTGTTTTTACACGACAGCCAAGGTGAACACCAATACACTGATGGTCGCCGCCAAATTGATAATTTGACGTTTTTTACTAAGCTGGTCCAACGCATTATCCATCTATTGAGTACCCGCACCCCAGCAGGTCTATTGTATGAAGCCGACACCCGACTGCGACCGAGTGGGCGTTCCGGTCTCTTAGTCAGTCATGTGGAGGCTTTTGGGCACTATCAGCAACAACACGCCTGGACTTGGGAACATCAAGCGCTAGTGCGCGCCCGCTGTATTGCGGGGTCAGCCGCCATCGGTGCTCAGTTTGCGGACATTCGCCGCACTATCCTCTGCCAGCCGCGTGATGCAGCCAACCTACGCCAACAAGTGCGAGAGATGCGAGAACGTATGCGCCGCGAGCTGGATAAAAGCTACAGCGGCCATTTTCATATCAAGCAGGGGGGCGGCGGCATCATCGACATTGAGTTTTTAGTGCAATATTTAGTACTCGCTCATGCGCATCGCTGCCCCCAGATCATCACCTACAGTGATAATATCCGCCAACTCGATGCGCTACAGCACGCGGCGATTCTGCCTGCGGATACGGCGGAATCACTGCGCGATATTTACCGCCGTCTGCGACGGCGTTCACATCGGCTGAAACTACAACAACACGCCAGCCTCGTGGCTGAGCCGGAATTTGCCGACGAACGCGCTATTGTCCAGGCTGTGTGGCAACATTACATCGATACCGATGCCGATTCACCGCGCTGAACCCACCACCGCAGTGGTGGACTGATCAGCATTCATCCACCCTAAACTATGAGCAATGACCATGCATAAAACCGATTTAATTGCCAAAGTCGCTGAAGCGACTGAACAGTCTAAAACCGAGGTTGGTCGTACCCTTGATGCCACACTGGCGGCAATCACCGAGGCGCTGAAAACGGATGAAGACGTCACCTTGATTGGGTTTGGCACCTTCTGTGTGCGCCAACGGGCGGCGCGTAATGGGCGTAATCCACAAACGGGCAAAGTCATCAAAATCAAAGCCACTAAGGTTCCCGCTTTTAGAGCCGGCAAGGGATTGAAAGAGGCTGTAGCCCCTCAACCGGCTAAAAAAGCCACTAAAAAAACCAAAAGCGCTTAACCCTGAGTGACTGGGGCTTTCACCATGCACTCGCTCTCACTCAACGGCCAGAGCGCTCTGATCACCGGCGGGGCGCGGCGCATTGGTGCGGCGATTAGCCGTCATCTCCATGCTGCAGGCATGAATCTCAGCCTGCACTATCACCGCTCAGCGACCGAGGCTCAAGCCTTGGCCGCTGAACTCAACGCCCAACGCCCGGCCTCAGTGCAGTTACTCAGCGCTGATTTACGCCACACCGCCGGGCTAGCGGCAGTGGTTCACAACAGCCTCGACCGCTGGGGACGCTTAGATGTCCTGATCAATAACGCCTCCAGCTTCTACCCTACCCCGTTGGCTGAGGCGACTGAAGCCCAGTGGGACGATTTATTAGCGAGTAATCTCAAAGCCCCTTTTTTCTTGGCTCAAGCGGCGGCACCGGCATTGCGTCAGTATGGCGGTAGCCTGATTAACTTGGTGGACATTCATGCCGAACGTCCGCGCAGCGGTCATCCGATTTATTCGGCGGCCAAAGCCGGATTGGTCACTTTAACCCGAGCGCTAGCCCTGGAATTACAACCCGCTGTGCGGGTGAATGCCATTGCGCCAGGTGCGATTTTATGGGCGGAAAACGCTGACTCACCCGCAACCCAACAGGCCATTCTCGACCGGATTCCATTAGGCCGTCGCGGCGATCCCGATGACATCGCTCGTGCGGTGGTGTTTTTAATTCGCGA
>PWUP01000040.1 GCA_003562535.1 Gammaproteobacteria bacterium
CCTCACGAGTGAACCGGCCCTCAAGAAAGCGCACAATCCGCCCTGTGAACGGCAAAATGGCGATGACACCGAGAATCACCACCATGGTGTGGAAAAATGCTATGGAAACGGCAACATTACCAGGCCCGGCTGTGGCCTCGGACAGCCGCTGGGCAAACGGTAACAACACCGGCATGACCATAAACCCTAACACCATGGTGAAGAAATTTAAGCTCACATGCGACATGGCCGAACGCCGCCCTTCAGCGGTAGCACCCAGAGAGGCAAAGGCCGCCGTGGTGCACGTCCCCAGAATAGCCCCTAACACAAAGCAGGCGGCCGCATGCATGGGAATCAAACCACCCACTGCTGCGGTGATGGTCACCGCCATAGCTGCACTGGAGGACTGCATCAGGGTGGTCAGCATAAAACCAATGGCGGTAAACATCATCAGGCTCAAGACGCCGGTACCGGCAAAGGCTTCCAGCTCGACAGTTTCACCCAGTTGTCCAAAAGTGCTTCTGAGTACGTCTAGGCCGAGGAAGAATAACCCTAAGCCAGCAATGGCCTCACCCAGCGGTGCCCGCCGAGTGTTGCCGCCGGTAATGCGTAGAATCATACCAATGGCGATAAAGGGCAGCGCCATAGCCCGCAAATTGATGTTAAAGCCAACCGCAGCGACAATCCAACTGGTCATTGAGGTGCCGATAGACGCCCCGTAAATCAGACCGACGGATTGGACTAAGGTCATCAAACTGGCGTTGACAAAGCCGATGACGGCAAAAATCACCGCACTGGACGACTGCACCATGGCTGTGATCAACATACCAGCCAAAATACCCTTGAGCCGACTGTCGGTCGCCGAAGCCAAAATGGAGCGCAGAGTGTCCCCAGCGGCCACTTTCAGCCCGTCGGTCATGGTTTTCATGCCGAGCAAAAACAGGCCGATACCACCGGCGAAATTAATTAGCATCCACAAATCCATACGTAAATACCTTTGAGTCGTAGTAGAAATGAAACATCAATGAAACACTTTAACAGAATAAACACAAACTGAGCGCTTGCAACATTGCAGCGCAACAAAACGACTGATCAATTTGATTTATAAATGTTATATATAAGAAATTTGGTACAAAAAAACACCGATCACTGTGGACACTTCAGCAGATGAGCGCCGCATCTTATATAATCAGCCACCCAATCCTCTACGACCTGAAATTGCCGTGACCTGGAACGCCACTCGATCCGATATTGAAATCATCGATCTCAGCAAAGTCTTTAGCTCGGGCAACGAGACTTTCAAGGCGGTCGATCATGTCACGGTTCACATCCCTGATAATGAGTTTTTTACCCTGCTCGGACCTTCAGGCTGTGGTAAAACCACGTTATTACGCTTAATAGCGGGATTTGAACAACCCAACAGCGGCCGCATTACACTGGGCGGCCAAGACCTGACGGCTTTACCGCCGAACCGCCGACCCATCAACACGGTGTTTCAAAACTACGCCTTATTCCCCCACATGAGTGTGGCCGACAACGTCGGTTTTGGGCTGCGCATGTTAGGTCAATCTCGGCGGCAGATTAAACACACCGTCACTGAGATGCTGGCACTGGTTGAGATGGAGTCACTGGCTCATCGGCGTCCGGCGCAGATCTCCGGCGGCCAACAACAGCGGGTCGCCTTGGCCCGAGCGCTGGCCCCGCGACCGCGCGTGTTATTGCTTGATGAGCCGTTATCGGCACTGGATTTAAAATTGCGCAAAACCATGCAGAGCGAACTCAAACGCTTGCAAGCGGAAACCGGGATTACCTTTGTCTTTGTCACTCACGATCAGCAGGAAGCCTTGACCCTATCGGATCGCATCGCCGTCATGCATAATGGCAAAATTCTGCAAATCGGCAGCCCCCAAGAGATCTATACCCATCCTGCGGAGCGTTTTGTGGCGGATTTTATCGGTGACAGTAATTTTCTCACCGCGACTATTGTGCACACGCATGCCGAATCGGCAACTGTCAAACTGAGTTCTGGGGCGCAGATCACCGCCCGTTTACCCCATGCAATGTCCGCCAGCATCGGTCGCACAGTGACGGTGGTGGTGCGTCCCGAACACGCTATGCTGGCTGATCAGGGTGTTTTACAAGGCACCCTAGAACACGCCCTGTATTTCGGCACCGATACACAAGTGCAGATCCGTCTGAGCGATGGAGAATTATTCACGCTGCGGCGGCAAAACACCGTAGGTCAGCTCCCCCTACCGGCATTGGGCACAGTGGTCAATATCGCGATTGCCGAGGGAGCCGCTCAAGTGGTGAGACACTAAAAAAGTGCGCCCCCTGCCCCTTAACCACCCAACCACGCTGTCGCGTTGGTTATTATCTACCCCCGCGCTGGTGATTTTGCTCTTGGCGGCCTCCGGTCCGCTGTTGATCGTGCTGGTGTATTCATTTTTAAGCCCAGGGCCTTACGGTGGCGTGGTGTGGGAGTTTTCCACCGAAGGTTGGTTTCAAGTCTTTTTCTCGCGCGATATCTTCGATGACAGCGTAGGACCTGCGTATGCCCATTGGTCGATTTTTTGGCGCAGTGTGCGCCTGGCACTACTGACGACGTTGTTTGCCGCCTTATTGGGTTTTCCCACCGCCTGGTTTATTGCCACCCGCCCCGCTGGGACTCGGGAACTGTGGCTGTTCTTGGTCACGATTCCCTTCTGGACCAATCTGGTGATCCGCACCTTTGCGATTCAAGAGGTGATCCGTAATCAAGGTTTGATCAACAGTGTTTTGCTGAATATCGGGTTGATCAACCAGCCCATTCAGATGCTGTACACCGATTTTGCGATTCTTGTGGGCATGACCTATGTGTTTCTGCCGCTGATGGTGCTGCCACTGTATGCCAGTATGGACAAACTCGATGGCCGTTTGTTGGAAGCGGCGTATGATTTGTACGCCAGTCGTATGCGCGTGTTGTGGCATATTATTTTACCCTTGGTCAAACCGGGATTTATCGCCGGTTCCATTTTGGTGTTTATTCCTGCCATTGGTGCGTATGTCACCCCACGGATTCTCGGCGGCGGGCGCCATCTCATGCTGGGTAATCTGATCGAACTGCAATTCGGCCAAGGCCGCAACTGGCCGCTGGGAGCCGCACTGGCTTTGACGCTGCTGGTGATTGTCCTGGTGGCGCTGCTGGTCTACATTCGCTTGGTGATGCGTGATCCGGAGCGTGAACATGGCTAGACGTACTTTTGCCCTTAATCGGCTACCCGGTTTTGCACTGATCGCCGGTATCACTTTTTTTCTGCTTTATTTACCCATACTGACCTTGGTGGTGTTTTCATTTAATGCCGAAGCGTCGATGTCCATTTGGGGTGGGTTATCTCTGGACTGGTACCGTGCGGCCTTTACCAACCGCACCGTGCAAGAAGTGTCGCTGCGTTCGCTAGTGATAGCGGTCTCAGCGGCGTCAGTGGCAACCACGGTGGCCACACTGGCCGCACTGGCCACAACCCGCACGGCAGCATTTCGGGGGCAAACCTTAATTTATGCACTGATTCACCAGCCGCTGATGGTGCCGGAAATTGTCACCGGCGTGGCCTTATTAATTTTCTTTGCCATGATTAAAGTCTATACCGGCTACACCGGTCTGGCGTATCTGATCGCTGCCCACAGCGCTTTTTGCATTCCATTTGCCTATTTACCCATCCGCGCCCGGCTGCAAACGATGGACATCACCCTAGAGCGAGCAGCAGCGGATTTATACGCTACCCCATTACAAACCTTCCGCCGCATCACACTGCCGCTGTTGATGCCGGGTATCCTAGCCGGTTTTATGCTGGCGTTTGTGATTTCGCTGGATACCGTGGTGATTACCGAATTGGTCAAATCCGCCGGTCAGGACACCCTAGCCACCTATATGCTGGGGCAAATGCGCCGCGCCGTCACTCCGGAAATGTACGCCATCTCCACCCTGTTTCTGCTGTTATCCATCGTGGCCGTGTCAGTGTTTTTTCTGCTGTCACGCCAGCGGGTGGGTTGATTACTCCTGATTATCGGCAGTGAAAAAAAAACCGACCGCCCCCAAATGGGGACGGTCGGCAGCATACCCTACAACGGTGGTTAACCAGAAGCGCTTAGAACTCGAATCTCAGACCGGCATTCACGGAATAATGGCTGAGGTTACTAAAGCCCTCAATACGCTGATAGTTGACAAACCCCGAAGTGCCTTGCGTGAACTGAGCCGCGACCCCAACTCCCAAGTCAAAGTAGTTGCTGTCCGTATCATCGACGGCAAATGAGAAGGCATTGCCGCCTCGGTCACCTAAGAATCGCCCGGTGACGTTGTCATTGCTCTTGTCGAATTCATGCACCCACTCGACACTGGCAAAGGGCATCAACACCCCCCACGGTTGACTGACGGCATAA
>PWUP01000072.1 GCA_003562535.1 Gammaproteobacteria bacterium
AAATGGAATTGGCGATACTTTGCTCAATGCCTTGGCGCAGAGTGGCGGGATTGGTGACAAATAAATCATCGCCCACCAGTTGCACGGTTTGCCCCAAGCGCTGGGTCAATAATGACCACCCCTGCCAATCGTCTTCGGCCATGCCGTCCTCGATGGAGATGATCGGATACCGAGCGGCCAAATCGGCTAACCAATCGGCAAATCCTGCGGCATCGAAATCCCGCCCTTCAGCCTCCAACCGATACACGCCGTCGCGGTAAAATTCGGTGCTGGCCACATCCAGCGCCAGAGCAATATCTTTGCCGGGGGTGTAACCGGCCTTATTGATCGCTTCCAACACCACTTCCAGCGCGGCTTCGTTCGAGGGTAAATCTGGGGCAAATCCGCCTTCATCACCAACCGCCGTGCTCAGCCCACGGCCTGCCAGGACTTTTTTCAGGGCATGGAAGACTTCAGCGCCATAACGTACCGCTTCAGAGAAATTCGGGGCGCCCACCGGCACAATCATGAACTCTTGAATATCGACGCTGTTATTGGCGTGAGCGCCGCCATTGAGGATATTCATTTGCGGCACGGGCAGCCGCCACGGGCCGTTGCGATTGAGATGACGATACAGCGGCAGATTGGCTTCATTGGCTGCGGCATGGGCAACCGCCAAGGATACCCCTAGGATAGCATTAGCCCCAAGACGGCCTTTATTAGGCGTGCCGTCGAGTTCAATCATCCGCTGATCAATGGCCGCCTGTTCATTGATGTTCCAACCCACTAAGGCGGCTTGAATTTCCCCATTAATATTGGCTACTGCTTGGCGCACCCCTTTACCCAGATAGCGCGACTCCCCATCGCGCAATTCCACCGCTTCGCGGCTACCCGTAGAGGCTCCCGAAGGCACCATCGCTAAACTGCGGGTGCCGGTGGCTAGGGTTAATTCCACCGCGACGGTAGGATTGCCGCGCGAATCGAGTATTTCGTGACCGTGTACTGTTTGAATGACTGGCATGATGTCATCGCTCCCGAGGTTAAAAATCGATTTCAGTTGATAAGGTTGCGCTGGTTTTCACTAAACGATCCAATTCCACCAGCACACTCAGTAATTCCCGCATCTGCCCCAGCGGCCACGCATTGGGGCCATCTGATCGCGCTTGAGCCGGATCAGGATGGGTCTCCATGAAGACACCACTCACGCCCGCAGCCACCGCAGCACGCGCCAAGACGGGGACAAATTCCCGCTGTCCCCCCGAAGCCGTACCTTGGCCACCTGGCAGTTGCACCGAATGGGTGGCGTCAAACACCACTGGGCAGCCCGTGCGGCGCATAATTGCCAGCGCCCGCATATCGGAAACCAAATAGTTATAGCCGAATGATACACCACGTTCGCAGACCATGAGCTGCTGATTGCCGGTGGTCCGTGCCTTATCGACAACATTCACCATATCCCAAGGCGCGAGAAACTGCCCTTTTTTGATGTTCACGGGTAATCCTTGGCTGGCGACATTATGGATAAAATTGGTCTGGCGACACAGAAACGCTGGTGTTTGCAACACATCGACCACACTGGCCACCTCAGCCAAGGGGGTGTCTTCATGAACATCGGTGAGCACGGGCACCCCGATGTCGCGTTTCACCGTTTCCAGAATTTTCAAACCGGCGTCCAAACCGGGGCCGCGATAACTAGCGTGTGAGGAACGGTTAGCCTTGTCAAATGAAGATTTATAGACAAGCGCAATACCTAAGTCCGTACACATGGCCTTGAGTTGTCCAGCCGTCTCCAAGGCCAAACCCTCGCTTTCAATCACACAGGGGCCGGCAATCAAAAACAAGGGTTGATCCAAACCCACACGAAACGTACCCAATTGCATTACACGCTCTCCTGCCGCGCCCGTTGAGCCACTGCGGCTTGAATAAAACTTTGGAATAAGGGATGGCCATCGCGGGGGGTAGAGGTGAACTCAGGGTGGAATTGACAGCCCAAAAACCACGGATGATCCGGTAATTCCATGATTTCGACCAGTTCATCGTCTAATGACCAGCCGGAAAACACCATGCCCGCCTGCTCTAGTACCCCCCTGTAGCGGTTATTGAATTCATAGCGGTGACGGTGGCGCTCGGTAATCAGTGTTTTACCGTAGATTTGGTGTGCCAGTGAATCCACAGTTACCCGACACTGTTGAGCGCCCAGACGCATGGTGCCGCCCAGATCGGAGTCTTCCGAACGCTGCTCGATATGGCCGGTTTCGGTCATCCATTCAGTAATCAACGCAATCACTGGATGGCGGGGGTCTTTGCTGAATTCCGTGCTATTGGCATCGACCAAGCCCGCAACCTGGCGAGCGAACTCAACCACGGCCAACTGCATACCGTAGCAGATGCCCAGATAGGGAATGCCGTGCTCACGCGCGTAACCGGCTGCGGCCATTTTACCTTCCACTCCACGTTCGCCAAAACCGCCCGGCACTAGGATGGCATCGGCGCCGCGTAAACACTCGGGGCCTTCGGCTTCGATAAGCTCAGAGTCGATGTGGCGGATGGTCACGCGGGTGCGGGTATGGATGCCGCCGTGCAGCAGGGCCTCGTTGAGCGATTTATAGGCGTCACTCAGATCAACGTATTTGCCCACCATAGCCACAGTGACTTCGTGTTCAGGGTGTTCAATCGCCGTCACCACTTGTTGCCAGGCACTCAAATCGGCTGGTGGCCGTTCCAAACGCAGCTTATGCAAGACAATATCATCCAACCCTTCGGCATGGAGCAGCAGAGGAATGCGGTAAATACTGTCGGCGTCCAGAGCGGGAATTACCGCGGATTCTTCAACATTGGTGAACAGGGCGATTTTAGACCGTTCTCCTGCCGGGATGGGGCGATCCGAACGACACAGCAGAATGTCCGGTTGGATGCCGATAGAACGCAGTTCTTTGACGGAATGTTGGGTGGGCTTGGTTTTCAATTCGCCCGAGGACCGGATATACGGCACAAGCGTCAGGTGCATAAACAAGGCGCATTCCCGACCGAGTTCCACGCCCATCTGGCGGATAGCCTCTAAAAAAGGCAGGGATTCGATATCGCCGACCGTACCGCCGATTTCCACCATCACCACATCCACCTCGCCGGCACCGGCATGGATACAGCGTTTAATCTCGTTGGTGATGTGCGGGATGACTTGCACCGTACCCCCAAGGTAATCGCCACGGCGTTCTTTGCGAATTACATTTTCATAGATGCGTCCGGCGCTGAAGCTGTTACGGTGGCTGGCGGTCATGCGCACAAAGCGTTCGTAATGCCCCAAATCCAGATCGGTCTCGGCACCATCGGCAGTGACATACACCTCACCGTGCTGAAACGGGCTCATGGTGCCGGGATCGACATTGATGTAAGGGTCGAGTTTGATCAGGCTGACAGATAATCCACGGGCTTCGAGGATAGCGCCTAGCGAGGCGGCGGCAATGCCTTTGCCGAGGGAGGAGACCACCCCGCCGGTGATAAAAATAAATCGAGTCATTGGTTTAAATAGTTAACTGCGTTAGACTGTTGCATATATTACTGCTTCCTTGTGGGCCGTCAGTAGGTTTTAGGCTTGGCGTACTGAGTACAGCCGATTATGATGCTGAACTCATCCTGACACAAACGGAGATTAATCCTAATGCTGAATAAAGCCCTGAGCGCCACCCTCGCTCTGATGCTCACCGGCGGCACGGCCTTAGCCGAACCCCGCGTTAAACTTGAAACCTCGATGGGGGATATTATTTTAGCGCTTAATCCTCAAGAAGCCCCAGCGACCGTTGAAAATTTTCTGCAATACGTCCGTGATGGCTTTTATGACGGTACGATTTTTCATCGGGTGATTGACGGATTCATGATTCAAGGCGGGGGGTTTCAGGTCGATTTTGAGCAACCCCGCACTCGCGCCCCGATTCGCAATGAAGCCGATAACGGCCTGACCAATGACCGAGGCACCGTGGCTATGGCGCGCACCTCTGACCCGCATTCAGCCACCGCGCAATTTTTTATCAATGTGGCGGATAATGCCTTTTTAAACCACCAGCAACCCAGTGGTCAAGGGTGGGGCTATGCGGTATTTGGTCGAGTGGTTGAGGGCATGGAAGTCGTCGATAACATCCGTCAACTGCCGACCGGTCGGGGCGGACCGTTTCGCCAAGATGTGCCGCAAACCCCGGTCGTGATCACCAGCGTCACCGTTGTGGATGCGGGTGCGGATGACTGAAGCGGCGCCTACTCTATTCATTGCCGATCTGCATCTCGATCCCAGTCGTCCCCAGAGAACCGCGCTGTTTTTGGAGTTTTTACGCACTCAAGCGCGTCAAGCGCAGGCTCTGTACATTCTGGGGGATTTATTCGAAGTCTGGATCGGCGATGATGATGACGCGCCATTAGCTTTGGAG
>PWUP01000360.1 GCA_003562535.1 Gammaproteobacteria bacterium
CAATAGTGCGAATTCTGCACCCGCCAGCCCCCAGCCCCCGCGCCCGCGTTTTCTCGGCATTCAGGCTTTAGCAGACTATCCGCTGGAAGAACTGGTCGAGCGTATCGACTGGACACCGTTTTTCCTCGCTTGGGAACTGCATGGGCGGTTTCCGCGGATTCTGGAGGATGAACAGGTCGGTGAACAGGCGCGCCAGCTCTACGACGATGCCCAAGTCATGTTAAAACAAATTGTGGCTGAACGCTGGTTGCAAGCGCGAGCCGTCTTCGGGTTTTTCCCGGCCAATCGCAGCGGCAGCGACGACATCACCGTATACACCGATGAACAGCGCAAGCAGACCTTAACGACGCTGTTTCATTTGCGTCAACAAAGTCGGCGGCCACCCGGCAAACCCAATCATTGCCTGGCCGATTTTATCGCCCCGGAGGGCGTAGCGGACTACATCGGTGCGTTTGCAGTGACCGCCGGGATAGGCATTGACCAAAAAACCGCTGAATTTGAGCGTCAGCATGATGATTATTCGAGTATTATGCTCAAAGCCTTGGCGGATCGTCTGGCCGAAGCCTTTGCCGAACGGCTGCATGAGCGGGTGCGTAAAGAATTCTGGGGCTATGCGGCTGATGAGAATCTGGATAATGAGGATCTGATCAAAGAACGCTATCGCGGCATCCGTCCCGCACCGGGCTATCCGGCCTGCCCTGATCATACGGAAAAATTGACTTTATGGCAGTTGCTGGATGTGGATAAGCAAGCCGGAATTCACCTGACTGAATCCATGGCCATGCTGCCCACAGCGGCGGTATCGGGCTGGTACTTTGCCCATCCTGAATCGCGGTATTTTGGAGTGGGCAAAATTGGCCGTGACCAGGTTGCGGATTATGCCGAGCGCAAAGGCTGGTCGCTGGAAGAAGCCGAACGCTGGCTGGCACCCGTTTTAGCCTATGATCCCGATTAAAATTATGATCTCCTTTGCGGTACACTATACTTTACACATGATGTGTTTAACCTTTAACCCATACTCACTGAAACCATGAGCCAAAACACTGATAACCTCGCAGCACTACAAGCCCAAGAACAGGCGCTGGCCGCTCGCTACGCCGAATTTCAAGCCCAAGGGCTGAAGCTGGATCTCACCCGGGGCAAACCCGGCACGGAACAACTGGATTTATCGAATCCGCTGGACGGCATTCTTAACGGCCAGTATCAGGCCGAGAACACCGATCTGCGCAATTACGGTGGTTTAGACGGTTTAGCCGCAGCCAAAGCCTTGGGTGGTCTGTTGCTGAACGTACCCGCTGAGAATGTGCTGGTCGGCGGCAACAGCAGCCTGACCTTGATGTATCACTATCTACTCCATGCCCACCTGTTTGGGCTGCGCGGTGCGGGCACTGCTTGGAATCGTGAAGGCGATGTTAAATTCCTCTGCCCCGTACCCGGTTATGATCGGCATTTCGGGATTTGCGAAGCCTTAGGCATTCGGATGCTACCCGTACCGATGACCGATGAAGGCCCAGATATGGATCGGGTAGAAACCCTAGTGCGCCAAGACGCCGCCATCAAAGGACTGTGGTGTGTGCCTAAATACTCCAACCCCACGGGCTGTACTTACAGTGATACGGTTGTGGAACGCATTGCCGCACTGGGTAAAATCGCCGGTAATGGTTTCCGCGTCATGTACGATAATGCTTACAGCGTGCATGACTTAACCGATACCCCGCCGGTATTGGCCAGTATCTTCCAAGCCTGCCGGGATCAGGGCACCGAAGATTCCGTGGTGCAATTCGCCTCAACCTCGAAAATGACCTTTGCCGGTGCGGGCGTCGCGTTCGTCGCAACCAGTCTCGCCAATCTGGCCGCGTTTAAAGATCATCTTGGCGTGGCGACCATCGGCCCGGATAAACTCAATCAGCAACGCCATGTGTTATGGCTCAAGGATGCCGATACCATTCAGCAACTGATGCGCCAACATGCGGCCTTGATCAAGCCTAAATTTGACTGTGTGCAGCGGATATTGGAACAGGGTTTGGGTAATCGCAATCTGGGGCATTGGACGAACCCTGATGGGGGGTATTTCATTTCCTTCTACACGCATCCCGGATTAGCCACTGAAGTGGTTAAACTCGCCGGTGAAGCCGGAGTGAAGCTCACGCCTGCGGGTGCAGCCTTCCCCTACGGCAAAGACTCGGAAGATCGGCATATTCGCTTGTCACCAACATTTCCAAGCATCAACGAGTTGGAGCAAGCGATGGAGGTGTTTGTCACCTGTGTACAACTCGCTAGCTTGCGCCAACACCTTGACTAAAAAACACAAGCCCGCACCGTTTAATATTATGCCTGCCATTAAGCAACGGCAGGCCAAACTGCAAGCTGAATTCGACCGTAGCCCGCATCTGCCTGACAGACTGGGTACTCTAGCGCAGCTTGCCGTGCGGGTCAGTGTGATTCAAAACAGCCTGAAACCGTCCCTTAACCAGCCAACTTTGCTGGTGTGTGCGGCTGATCATGGTGCGTTTGCCCATGCAACTCACACAGGGTCGGCGGACGATACCCGCCAACAACTGCAACAAACGCTGGCGGGTACGGCACCGGTCAATCGCATCGCCTGCGCCAACGGGCTGGCCTTATGGGTGGTTGATGCGGGCGTCAGCGAGATGCTGCCTGAATACCCCCATCTGCACAATGTCCGTATCGCTGCCGGAACGGCAAATTATGTTCGTCAACCTGCCATGACTCGTGAACAATGCCTGCAAGCCTTGTATAATGGTACGGTTTTAGTGGATACGCTCAGTCACAAAGGCTGCAACATTGTGGGCTTTGGTACCATTGGTGCAGGTAATGCGGGTTCAGCGGCTTTACTGATGTCAACCTTGTGTTATTTGCCTGTGGAACGCTGTATTGGTCACAGTGACCATACGGATGCGGTTAATGCCTACTTCAATATTCGCACCCTGCAATATGCGCGGCAGCGCTTCAGTACCTCGCAAGCCAACCGCGATCCCGTGCAGTTGCTCAGTGAATTTGGAGGCTTTGAAATCGTTACCGTCTGTGGAGGTATGTTGCGGGCCGCCGAACGGGGGATGGTGATTCTAGTGGATGGTTTTGCCAGCACCTCGGCGTTATTGGCCGCCCGCGCATTGAATCCTAATGTGGTGGATTATTGCATTGCCAGTCATCGTTCAGCCGAGCCGGGACATGGGTTGATGTTACAACAGTTACGCGCTCGCCCCTTATTGGAGCTGGAACTCCAAGCCAGTGGCGGTATTGGTGCCGCCCTCGCCTATCCGCTGATTAAAAGCGCCGTGGCCTTGCTGGAAGAGGCCACACCACAGCCCCATTCAGTTTGAATGGTTGTATACCCTAAACGGTTTCGATGGGTTATTGTCTGGGAGTATTTGCTGGTATGTTGCCTCACCCCCCACCACGCCTTAGCGTCAACTTAAATAAAGTCGCCTTACTGCGTAATGCTCGCACAATCGGTATTCCCAGTGTCCTGCATGCTGCCCGTCAGTGTCTCGCTGCCGGGGCGAACGGCATCACTGTTCACCCGCGTCCTGATCAGCGTCATATCCGTCCTGATGATGTGTATGAGCTGCCGAACGTTTTGCAGGATTACCCCGATGCGGAATACAATATCGAGGGCAATCCGTTCACTGGAGATTTTATGGACTTGGTGCGCGCGGTACGCCCTGACCAATGTACGCTGGTGCCCGATGACCCGGCTCAGTCAACCTCAGATCACGGCTGGAATGCCGAGCATGACCGTCGGCGTTTGCAACCGATCATCAAGGAATTACAAGACCTAGGCATTCGAGTGTCGTTATTCATGGATGCGGATCAGCCGTTAATTGAAGGCATCGCCGCCCTGCGTCCAGAACGGATCGAATTGTACACCGAACCCTATGCCGCAGCCTTTGGTACGCCTGCTGAGGACGCTCAATGGCAACGGTTTCACCAGGCAGCGGTAACTGCCCATGCCCAAGGTCTAGGGGTTAATGCCGGACATGATTTGAATGTGGACAATTTACCGCGCTTTGTCCACATCCCCCACATCCTAGAATGTTCTATTGGTCATGCCTTAATCGCTGATGCGTTGACCGATGGGCTGGCCAATACGGTACGCAGGTATCAGCAGGCGTTACGCGGAATGTGACCCGTCGCCACTCCCGTTCGTTAAGTCTTGTTATTGCACTGTGGATAACCGCTCGCCATCGGTCATAGCCTCTTTAATGGCAGAATTGAAACGCCGCAACCGGCTGTATCATTTGCTCAGCCATTGCAATCAGGCGATCGTCCATTGCCAATACGAACGAGAATTATTACAGACTGTGTGCGACCATGCCGTGACTCATGGTGGATTTAAAATGGCGTGGATTGGGTGGGTTGATGACACCAACCAAGTCATCACGCCGTTTGTAGCCGCTGGCTCAGGAACGGAGAATCTTGAGAGTATCCAGATTTCTCTGAATCCTGATGACCCATTCGGTCAAGGACCGGCCAGCGAAGTGGTTAACCATGATCGACCGTATTGGTGTCAGGACTACGCCGCTGATCCGCGTACCGCACCGTGGAGAGAGCATTATCCTGGCCGCCACTGGGGATCAGCCGCCGTCCTACCCTTACACCGCCATGAACAGGTGATCGGCGTATTAATCCTCTATGCCGACGAACGCTGGGAATTTGATCATGACGCTCAAGCTCTGTTGATTGAATTAGCGGCAACCCTTGATTTTGCGCTCAAGTATTTGGAGGATCAAAAAATCTTACGCCGCGCCGCGGCCGTGTTCGCGCACACACGCGAAGGGATACTGATTACCGATGCTCAGCATAATATTGTCGCCACCAATGCGGCCTTTACCCAAATCACCGGCTACACGGAAGAAGAAGTTTTGGGTAAAAATCCTCGGTTTCTCAAATCGGGTATCCATGATGCCGCTTTCAACCGTAAAAAATGGCAAGCCGTCCATGAAATCGGTTATTGGCGTGGCGAAATCTGGAATCGGCGCAAAACCGGAGAACTCTATCCTCAGTGGCAAACCCTGAGTTCGGTGCGTGATAGCAACGGTAAACTGATCTACTATGTCGCGGTGTTCTCGGATCTCAGCGGCATTAGAAACGCCGAGCAAAAGTTAGAATACCTGGCTCATCATGACCCCCTCACGGGCTTACCTAACCGATTGCTGCTGGAATTACGCACTGACCACGCCCTACAACGCACGCATAAGAAGAAGAGTGTAGCGCTGCTGTTTATTGATTTGGATCGTTTTAAACACATTAATGACAGCTTCGGTCATGCGGTGGGTGACGCCTTATTGCTCAATGTAGCGGCTCGTCTCAAAGAACACCTGCGCAGCGATGACACGTTAGCGCGCCTGAACGGTGATGAATTCGCTGTACTCATCGAACGGATCAAACACTCCCGCTTTGCCGCTAATTTGGCAACAACGCTGATCAGTGCGTTTGCTGAACCGTTTATCATCCAAGAACACATTTTGCATATCGGCGTCAGTATTGGGATCAGCCTGTCGCCAGACGATGGCAATAATTTTGCCACTCTATTGCGCAATGCTGACTCGGCCATGCACCAAGCCAAGACACAAGGGCGCAATAACTATCAATTTTATACCTCGGCATTGACCGCTGCCGCGCTCCAGCGGGTAGCGCTAGAAAACGATTTACGCCAAGCCCTGAAGCTCAAACAATTGACCGTGCTGTATCAACCGCAATTGGATTTGCACAGCCGACAAGTTATCGGCGCTGAGGCACTGGTTCGTTGGCACCATCCCAGCAAAGGCCCTATTCCACCGGATCAATTTATCCCACTGGCTGAAGAGACTGGTTTCATTTTGGCCCTTGGGGAGTGGGTACTGCACACCGCCTGCCGCCAAATGCACCAATGGCAACAAGACGGCCTGCCGATCACTCGCATGTCGGTGAATATTGCTGGTCAACAACTGCATCGTGATCGTGGTAATCTCATGGCGCTTGTCCCCCGCGTATTAGCCGCAACCCGACTCCCCCCCACCGCCTTGGATTTAGAGATTACTGAAAGTTTTATTATGCAGCAGGCAGAACATTCGATTGCCACCCTAGACCAACTGCGTACCCTAGGCGTGTCGTTATCAATCGATGATTTCGGTACGGGGCATTCGTCATTGGCCTACCTCAAGCGTTTACCCATCGACACGCTGAAAATTGACAAATCGTTTATTTGCAATATTCCGTCTGATAGCAATGATGTGGCCATTACTCGGGCGGTCATTGCTTTGGCAAACAGCTTACAGCTCAAAGTCGTTGCCGAAGGCATAGAAACCGAGCAACAGCACCAGTTTTTGCTGGATCAAGGTTGTCATTTTGGGCAAGGCTATTGGTACAGCCGACCCTTAGACGCGGTAGCATTTTTTAACTATATCAAAAAATTAACTTAAGCGTTGCTCTAATACCGACGCCAAAAACCAACCCCAGGCCAGCACCATAGCCGCCCAGACCACCCAATCGGCTTTAATGGCCAGCCGATAGTCCGCCTGTTCAGCCTCCGATTTATCCGCCATAAAGACTTTGGCCAATACCACATCAAAAGGGATTGACCAGATCATCAAAAAGGCAAATCCCGGTGCGGTATGCACAATCAACACACTCCAGAAGGTCGATTCCACTTCACGAATGAAAGCACAGGGTAAACTCAAGATGCTGAGCGCTAGCATTCCAGCACGTAACCAACCAATACGGCGACAAAAGTCACCAAGCCGCCAACTCCAATAGAGTAAGGTTCTGAAAAGACCGTTGGACTTAGTAGCCATTATGCAAATCGAGCACATTGCTCGCCTCTAAATCATCTTCCCGTGGCTGTTGCTGGGCAAACCCTTCTAATTGATGTTGGCGGCGCAGTGCCGCGAGGTAATCAAAATCCACATCACCCGTAATGTACTCGCCATTGAAACATGAGCTGTCAAAGCGACTCAGCGCCGGATTACCCCAACGCACAGCCTGCTCTAAATCCTCCAGTTCTTGAAAAATCAAACGGTCAACCCCGATGGCGTTAGCAATTTCGGCAACAGTGCGTCCATGGGCCACTAGTTCATCGACGGAGGGCATATCAATGCCGTACACATTGGGATAACGCACGGGAGGTGCGGCAGAGGCAAAATACACCTTACGCGCCCCCGCATCGCGAGCCATCTGTACGATTTGGCGTGCGGTGGTGCCTCGAACAATGGAATCATCCACCAACAACACATTGCGCCCGTGAAATTCCAGATCAATGGCATTTAATTTCTGGCGGACCGACTTTTGCCGCACGGCTTGTCCAGGCATGATGAAGGTTCGGGCGATATAGCGATTTTTAACAAAGCCTTCACGGTATTTGACCCCGAGTTTCAAGGCCACTTGCAACGCACACGAGCGACTGCTGTCTGGGATAGGAATCACCGCGTCAATATCATGATCTGGCCATTGCTGCTGAATGCGGGCGGCTAGGGCATTGCCCATACGCAAACGCGCCTTATGCACGGATATGCCTTCCACAAAAGAATCAGGCCGCGCCAGATACACGTATTCAAAAATACACGGCGACAAACGGGGTGACGCAGCGCACTGCTGGGTCAATAAGCGCCCGTCTTCAGTAAATAATACGGCCTCGCCAGGGGCGATATCACGCACCAGTTCAAAACCCAAGGTATCTAGGGCGACACTTTCCGACGCAACCAAATACTCCGTACCCGCCGCTGTCTCACGCCGTCCGAATACCAATGGGCGGATACCATACGGATCACGGAACGCTAAAATACCGTGGCCGATGATTAAGGCAACGGCCGCATAGGCCCCACGGACTCGACGATGTAAGGCGGCAACCGCTTGAAATAGAGCCTGCGGTTGCAGCGGCAACTGCCCATGCCTGTGCAATTCATGGGCTAATACATTGAGCAGGATTTCTGAATCAGAGTCCGTATTAATATGCCGCAAATCGGTCGCAAACAACGCCTGTTTGAGTTCAGCCGCATTGGTTAAATTGCCGTTATGCGCTAGGGTAACACCAAAGGGTGAGTTGACAAAAAACGGTTGCGCTTCAGCAGGATCACTTTCCACCCCGGCGGTAGGATAACGCACATGACCGATGCCGATTGTGCCGCGCAGACGCCGCATATGGCGGGTGCGAATCACATCACGCACCAGACCAATGTCCTTGCGCAAATTCAGCCGCCCCTGATGGCAGGTCACCATCCCGGCGGCATCTTGACCACGATGTTGCAACACCGTCAGTCCATCAAATAGGGCCTGATTCACCGGCCCCTGAGCCACTAAACCAATAATTCCACACATAATGACGAATTACTCAGGCGGTAGCAACGGGGTAGGCGTTTCGAGAGGAGCGCCCGGCGGCACCTCACCTGGGAAGACAAATAACTCGGCAAATTCAGTCGGCAACCAACTGCGTAACCACAGAGCAATCGGTTCAAAATAGGCAATCAGTAGGGAATCCGTCCACCAGTCATCTTGCGGCAATGGCGTTAGGGTAGCTAATAAGAGCAGCACCGCCACCAGCGCTCCCCCACGCACCGCCCCAAACACCACGCCAATCAAGCGATCTGTGCCACTTAAACCGGTTTTGCGCACCAACTGGTTGACCACAATATTGACCATACCACCGAGCAGCAAAGTCACTAAAAACAGCCCCCCAAAAGCTATGACTTGGCGTGCCGAGGCCATGCCGATATAGGGTTCCAGATACGCCCCAACGTCTTGGGCAAACCAATAACCTACGACAAACGCAGCGACCCAAGACGCCAGAGCAATGAATTCACTGAGAAAACCCCGCCATAAGCCGACCAATACCGACAGCACTAAAACCGCTATAAATACATAATCAATTAAAATTAATTGCGTCACGTTTGCTCCGCTATTGCTGAATTATGAACTAGTTATACACTGGAATTAAATGACCCTCGATGCCCGAGTCACGCTGCAAACGGCTGCGCGTGCGTTCACCTTCGGCACGAGAAGAGTACGGACCGATTTGCACTCGGTACAGTGTTCGCCCATCCACTGTCGTTTGTGACAAGGTCACGGGAAATTGTTGCGCACGTAGCCGATCGTGCAGTTGACCCGCATTGGCCGCTGATTCAAAACTCCCTACTTGCAACACCCAGCGCGGCTGCTCAGCAGGCTCGGCACGGGCTTGGTACTCGGCCATAGGCCGCGAAATCAAGCGCAGCTCCGGCAATTCTGGCTCAGCCACAGGCGGTGGTTCCGGACGTGTTGGTGGCGGTGGTTCTGGGCGCGTTGGCGGCGGTGGTTCTGGGCGCGTTGGTGGCGGTGGTTCTGGGCGCGTTGGTGGCGGTGGTTCTGGGCGCGTTGGCGGCGGTGGCTCTGGGCGCGTTGGTGGTGGTAATTCGGCAACAGGTTCAGGAGGGGTCTCAACCAACGGCACCGGCTCGGGTACGATCAACACTACCGGGGCATCGTCAGATACCGGCTCTGGCGCTGTGGGTAATGCCTCTTCCAAAGTACGCGGGACACTGATGATCAGGGTTTCGCCCTCACGCGAGCGGATCGGTTCTGCAGGCGGTAATGGTGCAGAACGCTCCTCACGGTCGAGCGCGACGGGTTCAGGCAAACGCTCTTGCGGCGTTGGCGTTTTGACAAATTCCGGCACAAAGATCACCACAAGTGCGACGATAACCGCTGCGCCTAACAATCGCTGTTGCAGCTGTTTGTCCACGTTAATCTCCCTCACACATCACTGATAGCCCAAGCACAAGCCACGGTCTGAAATGAACCACAGACAACGACACGATCTCCAGGACGCGCCGCCGCTGCCGCTGCCGCACAGGCTTCTGCCACTCCGATAAACGGCCTGCATACGGCATTAATACCCGCTTTGACCCACTGCTGGGCGAGCTGTTCGCCCGCTTGTCCGCGTTCCCCCTCTAATCCCGCTAAATACCCGATGGGTTGCAACTCGGCCAAAATTCGGCTCACCGCAACGCTGTCTTTATCCGCCAGCAAGGCCAAAACCAGATGGGTACGCCCAGCAGAGGCACCCAAGGCCGCAACCAGTGCCGCTGCCGCTTGAGGGTTATGCGCTACATCATACACCCACTCCACTGCACCAAGGTAACGCCGCTGTAAACGTCCCGGCAAACGGGCGTGGGTCAATCCGTGGTGAATCGCGGTGTCTGCAACGGTCAGTGGCAAGGTCTCTAAGGTCATGAGCGCCGCAGCGGCATTGGCTAATTGATGGGCACCGGCCAAACTCGGCTGCGGTAGCCCGTGGCACTGTCTTTGTCTACCCTGCCAAGTCCAACCGCTACGTTCACTGTCAAGCCAGTAATGATACTCCTGACCATAACAATACAGCCGCGTCCCCTGTGCAGCCGCATGGCGCAATAATCGCTCGGGGGGCTGTGGGTCGGCACACACAGCAGGACGCCCCGAACGGAAGATACCAGCTTTTTCATAGCCAATACTGTCACGATCGGCTCCCAGCCACGCGCAATGATCCAAGGCAATGGTCGTCACCACGGCGCAATCGCTGTCGATGGCATTGGTGGCATCTAAACGCCCGCCTAACCCCACCTCTAAGAGTGCGACTTCAATCCGATGATGTTGCATTAACCATAAGGCGGCTAAGGTTCCAAATTCAAAATAGGTCAGCGATTGGCCGATGCGAGCCGCCTCAACGGTGGCAAACGCTTGGCACCACTCGGCGTCACTGAGTTCTTGACCGGCAATCCGCAGCCGCTCGTTATAGCGCAGCAGATGGGGTGATAAATAACTGCCCACTCGATAGCCAGCCGCTCGTAATATCGACTCCAGAAAGACCACGGTAGAGCCTTTGCCGTTGGTGCCGCCGACAGTGATCACTGTATGGGCTGGGCGCTGCAACCCTAAGCGTTGCACTAAGGTCAGCACTCGTTCTAGGCCCAGATCAATAGCCTGAGGATGTAAGTGCTGCTGCCAAGCCAACCACTCTGCCAAGGTCGTGCCGCCGAATGCCGACGGCACTGACTGACTCAGACCAAGCGTTAAGGGGACGGACGCTGACACAGTAGCGCCAGTAAAGAGGCCAAACGATCACGCATTTGCCGACGGTCAATAATCATATCGACCGTGCCGTGTTCTAGCAAAAATTCACTGCGCTGAAACCCTTCAGGGAGTGTCTCGCGGACGGTTTGCTCGATGACCCGTGGCCCGGCAAAACCGATTAATGCCCGAGGTTCGGCGATATTAACATCCCCTAACATGGCTAAGCTGGCCGACACCCCCCCAGTGGTGGGATGCGTGAGAATGGAAATAAACGGTAAGCCCGCTTGGCGCAACTGGGCAATGGCGGCACTGGTTTTGGCCATTTGTAACAGCGAGACCAAGGTTTCTTGCATCCGCGCCCCACCGCTGGCGGTAAAGCAAATAAATGGCGCACAGTGCTGTAACGCAGCCTGCGCACCACGGGCAAAACGCTCACCGACCACAGAACCCATCGACCCGCCCATAAAGGTGAATTCAAACGCTGCCGCAATCACCGGCATGCCTTTCAGTTGACCTTGCAGTACGATCAAGGCGTCTTTTTCCCCACTGTCTTTTTGCGCTTGGGCTAAACGGTCTTTGTATTTTTTACTGTCTTTAAATTTAAGAAAGTCGGTGGGTTCAATATCCGTTGCCAGCTCAAGCCTGGGTTCGGGGTCGAGTAAGGCTTCTAAACGCCGCCGGGCGGTAATCGCCATGTGATGGCCACACTTGGGGCATACATTGAGATTACGCTCCAACTCAGTACGGTACAAAATAGCACTGCAATCCAAGCATTTACTCCAAACTCCTTCGGGAATTTGATGCTTACTGGGCGCTTGAGTGCGAATCCGTGAAGGGACTAATTTTCCGAACCAGCTCATGATATGTCTCCTGAATTACCACCACACTGATCTAAGGCCTGGCGCATACCACCGAGTAGCTCGGTAACGGCAGCGAACATATTGGTTTCATTATGCGGCTGGGCGTGGGCGGCTAGGCACTCAATTAAAGCACTGCCGACGATGACCGCATCGGCACACGCCCCGATGGCCGCGGCAGAGACGGCATCGCGGATGCCAAAGCCCACACCCACCGGTAGGGTGATTTGGCGTTTAATTAACGCTACCCGCTCGGCCACTTCTGTGGTATTCAGCACCGCTGAACCGGTCACTCCTTTCAATGACACATAGTACACATAGCCACGGGCTAATTCGGCGGTACGGCGAATGCGCTCAGTATTGCTGGTCGGGGCCAGCAAAAAAATGGGTTGCAAGTCGTAATGTTGCAGTGTCGGCACCCAGTCCTGCGCTTCTTCTAATGGCACATCCACCGTCAGCACGCCATCGACTCCCGCATGTTGAGCACGCTGGGCAAATACCTCATGACCCATCGCTTCCAGTGGGTTCATATACCCCATTAAGACCACCGGAGTGCTGGCATCATCACGGCGAAACTCGGCAACCTGCGCCAACACCCGAGCCAGATCCATACCTTGAGCCAGTGCCTGCTCACCCGCTTTTTGGATCACTGGCCCATCGGCCATCGGGTCGGAAAAGGGCACGCCCAGTTCAATCACATCAGCTCCGGCCGCTACCATGCAATGCATGAGCGGCACCGTGACCTCCGGGCGCGGAAACCCTGCGGTGACAAAAGGGATTAACGCTGTGCGCTGTTGTTCTTTAAGGGTTAGAAACCGCCGATCAATGCGATTCATAGGGTGATGCCTTCACGGGTTGCTACCGTGTTAATGTCTTTATCACCGCGCCCCGATAAATTGACCACAATAGTCTGGTCTGGCCGCATAGTCACCGCTAATTTAGCGGCATACGCCAGGGCATGAGCGGTTTCTAGCGCAGGAATAATGCCCTCAGTGCGGGTGAGTGCGTGAAATGCGGCTAGGGTTTCATCATCGGTGGCATTGACATACAGGGCACGACCATTGTCCTTTAGCCAAGCGTGTTCCGGCCCTACGCCCGGGTAATCTAAACCGGCGGATATCGAGTGGGTTTCGATAATCTGCCCATCGTCGGTTTCCATCAGATAGGTGCGGTTACCGTGCAATACCCCAGGGCGTCCTGCGGATAGAGGCGCCGCGTGTCGACCGGTATGAATCCCGTCACCACCGGCTTCGACCCCATACAGCGCGACTTCATGGTCATTGAGGAAAGGATGAAACAGACCCATAGCGTTTGATCCTCCACCCACACAAGCCACCAAGGCGTCGGGCAGACGGCCAAACAGCGCTAAGGCTTGCTCACGGGTTTCTTGACCAATGACCGAGTTGAAATCACGCACCATCATGGGATAGGGATGCGGGCCGGCTACTGTACCGATGATATAAAACGTATTATCGACATTGGCCACCCAATCGCGCAGTGCCTCATTGAGAGCGTCTTTCAGGGTTTTAGAACCCGACTCTACTGGCACCACTGTTGCACCGAGCAGCTTCATGCGGTACACATTCGGGGCTTGGCGTTTAACATCTTCGGCCCCCATATACACCACACACTCCAGCCCCAGTCGAGCCGCGATGGTCGCAGTCGCCACGCCGTGCTGACCGGCTCCGGTTTCGGCGATGATGCGCGGTTTGCCCATACGCTTAGCCAGTAAGGCTTGACCGACTGTATTATTAATTTTATGCGCGCCGGTGTGGTTGAGGTCTTCGCGCTTGAGATACATCTGGGCGCCGCCCAGTTGGCGACTCCAGCGTTCAGCATGGTAAAGCGGCGAGGGCCGACCGACAAAATAAGTGAGATCGTGGCGAAATTCCGCTTGAAACTCCGGATCATCACGATAGTGTTCATAAGCCGCCGTCAGTTCTTCAATGGCCACCATCAGGGTTTCGGCGACAAACTGACCGCCGTAAGGCCCAAAATGACCGCGTAAATCGGGAAACTGATTGAAATCGAGGTTATCGCCACTGGTCAAGCCATTAGGCATTGGTCGCATCATGATGAGTTCCTGTTACACCGTACATAAAGGCAGTAATTCGTTCATTATCTTTAATTCCTGGAGCAAGCTCCACACCACTGCTGACATCCACCGCATAGGGACGCACCTGACGGATAGCGGTCGTGACGTTATCGGGATTTAACCCCCCGGCCAGAATCACGGGTTTATCCAACTGCTGCGGAATGCGCTGCCAGTCAAACCGTTCCCCCGTACCGCCAACCCGCCCCGCACCGTGGCTATCGAGCAACACCGCCCGCGCCGCTGGGTGCTGGCGACTGTAGGCGGGGACATCATCAATGTCAGCCATAGGCACCGCTTTAATATAAGGTCGGCCAAATGATGTGCAGTAAGCGGCAGGTTCAGCCCCATGAAATTGCAGCATATCCAAAGGCAGCGCGGCTAAAACCGTCCTCACCTGCTGTGGATCCGCATCGACAAACAACCCCACAGTCGTCACTAGCGGGGGCAAAGCGGCTAGAATTTCAGCCGCTTGATCCGTAGTCACCGCGCGTGGACTCGGTGGATAAAAGACTAAGCCGATGGCATCGACACCGGCATGGGCTGCCGCAATAGCGTCTTGCACACGGGTAATACCACACAGCTTGACTCGAGTTCGCCTCATGGATGGCATGGATGGTGTAGAGGTTGGCATAGAGCTGCACAGAATAACAGATTGTTTGCTGTCAACAACGATAGTAACCCTTAAATAATTTGAGTATGGTAGTATTTTCGCCTTTCGATCCTAGCTCTTGCAACTGATTATCGGAGATCTAATGAGCACCCCTATAACTATTGGACAACTGGGTATTGACCCCGCACTGTATGCCCTGATTCGTGACGAAGTCGCACCAGGTACTGGTTTAGACCCTGACCTATTCTGGCAGAGTTTAAGCGATATTGTCGGTGATCTGGGCCCCAAAAACCGGGAATTATTGCGCAAACGTAATACACTGCAACAGCACTTTGATCATTGGTATGAGCAACACCGCGGTCAGGCGATTGACCCCCAAGCCTACAGTGATTTTCTAAGTGAAATTGGTTATTTAGTCCCTGAGGGCGAGGATTTCCAGATCGATACCGCTCATGTCGATCCGGAAATCGCCACGATTGCCGGCCCCCAACTTGTCGTGCCGGTGGACAATGCCCGCTATGCCCTGAATGCCGCCAATGCCCGTTGGGGCAGCCTGTATGATGCACTCTATGGCACCGATGCGATTCCCAGCACCGAGGGTCGGGAACCCGGTCGCGGTGGCTTAAATCCACGCCGAGCGGCGGCAGTGATTGCGGATGTCGCCGCCCGTCTCGATGCCATAGCGCCACTGGCGCAAGGCCAACACAGCGCCGTTACGGCGTACAGCCTAGTCGCTGCCGGTGGCACCAAACAACTCCAGATTCAACTGACGGATGGCCGTAGCACGGCATTGGCCAAGCCGGAGCAATTCGTCGGCTACAGCGCCACGGCTGATGGGCAAATGAGCGCCTTGGTGCTGAAAAACAATAATCTGCATATTATCTTAGAGTTTGATCCCGAACATCCGCTGGGTCGTCAACATCCGGCACAGCTTAAAGATGTGATCTTAGAATCCGCCATCAGCACCATTCAGGACTGCGAAGATTCGGTTGCGGCAGTGGACGCGGCAGATAAGGTCGGGGTGTACCGTAACTGGCTGGGGCTGATGAAAGGCACTTTGGAAGCCACGCTGGACAAGGGCGGACAATCCATAGTGCGGCGTCTCAATCCTGATCGCCACTATACCGCCCCCGATGGCAAGCCGCTGACGCTGCCAGGCCGTAGCCTGCTGCTGGTGCGTAATGTCGGCATGCACATTG
>PWUP01000179.1 GCA_003562535.1 Gammaproteobacteria bacterium
GCCAGCACCGACCACGGCGCGATGTTCTCTACCGCCAGCAACCAAGCAATCCGCGCCACCAGCACTCTGGTTTTACCGCTACCGGCTCCGGCTAAGACCCGCAAAGGGCCAGGCGGTGCGGTCACGGCTTGACGTTGAGCGTCATTCAGGTTGGCAAGCAGGGTGGTAACGTCCAAGAGAACTCCGTATTCTGATCAAATCAATGATGGGCATACTACACCATTGACCTTTGAGTGTGGGTCAGACCGTGCGCGAGTGCCCATTAATCGTTATCATATTGATACGCACACTTACTGGAGCACGGGCGGTGGAACTCAAAGATTATCTGGTCACAATGGTGAAGAATAACGCCTCCGATCTGTATTTAAGCCCGGGCATCTGGCCATCGATGCGGGTTGAGGGGCAAATGCAGCCTGCCGCCGATAAATTACTCGATGCTGAACAAGTGCGCAAACTGGCGTATTCGGTGATGAATGAAGAGCAAAAGCGCACCTTCGAGCAAGAGCTGGAACTCACATTAGGCTTCGGTGTTGAAGGGGCGGGACGTTTTCGCGCCAATATTTATCATCATCGCGGTCTGGTTGGCATGGTGATTCGCTATCTGAAAGGTAAAGTACCGGTGTTAGCCTCGCTCGGTTTGCCCGATATACTCGGTGAGCTGATTATGCAACGCCAAGGATTGATTTTGGTGGTGGGCGCTACCGGTTCGGGTAAAACCACAACCTTGGCTTCTATGTTGCATCATCGTAATCTGCGCATGGCCGGGCACATGGTGTTGATTGAAGACCCCATTGAGTATTTTCACCTGCATAAATGTTCTATCGTGACTCAACGGGAATTGGGAACTGACACCCATTCCTACCATAAAGCCTTGGCCAGCGCGATGCATGAAGCGCCCGATGTGGTCATGATTGGTGAAATCCGCGACACAGAAACCATGGAATATGCCATGCACTTTGCTGAAACGGGGCATTTGTGTTTGGCAACCCTGCATGCCGGCACCTGTTGTCAGGCGGTAGAGCGGATCATGAACTTTTTTCCGCGCGCGGTACAAACGCGGGTATTACAAAACCTGGCCTTGGAATTACGCGCGGTGATTGCCCAACGCTTGGTCCCCTCGACAACCGGCAAACGGGTTGCTGCCGTTGAGTACATGATTAATACGCCTGCCGTCGCCGATTTGATTCGGCGTGGCGATACCGGGGTACTCAAAGAGCATTTTTACAAACCCGCAGCGACTGGCGTGCAATCGTTCGATAACGCTCTGATCACCCTTTTGAAAAATGGCATCATCGACCAAGACACCGCGCTGGAATACTCGGAATCGCAACATGATATGCGGATTTTGATTGCTGATTTAGATCAAGTCACCGAGCCTGAATAGCTCATTGCTCACCGCTGGCTCATAATGGGTTCAAACGGTGTTTACCAAAATAACGAAACTATCGGAACGGACAGATGATTGAACAGCGTGCCCCCTTTGTTTGGGATGACCCCCTATTGCTCGAACAGCAACTCAGCGATGAAGAGCGCATGATTCGCGACAGTACCCGCGACTATTGCCAGCAGCGTTTGCAGCCTCGGATTGTGAACGCGTTCCGTAATGAGCATTTTGATCGTGAGATCATGAATGAAATGGGTGAGTTGGGCTTATTAGGTTCAACCATTCCTGAGCGTTATGGCGGGGCGGGAGTCAGTTATGTGAGCTACGGCTTAGCCGCCCGCGAAGTGGAGCGGGTGGACTCCGGCTATCGTTCGGCTATGAGTGTGCAATCCAGTCTGGTGATGTACCCCATTTATGCCTATGGCAGTGAAGCCCAGTGTCAACATTATCTGCCCAAGCTCGCCACGGGCGAGTGGATCGGATGTTTCGGTTTAACCGAGCCGGATTATGGCTCTGATCCAGGCGGCATGGTCACGCGGGCGCATAAAGTCGATGGCGGTTATGTGCTCAATGGCAGCAAAATGTGGATTACTAACAGCCCGATTGCGGATTTGGCTGTGGTTTGGGCGAAAGACGATACCAACGTGATTCGCGGCTTTATCGTCGAACGGGGCGACCCTGGATTCTCTACCCCCAGTATTGAAGGCAAGTTTTCGCTGCGCGCTTCGGTCACTGGTGAAATTGTGCTGGCCGATGTGTTCGTTCCCGATGACCAGCTTCTGCCTAAGGTGTCCGGTTTGCAAGGCCCGTTTGGCTGTCTGAACCGAGCACGCTATGGCATTGCTTGGGGCACGATGGGCGCGGCAGAAACCTGTTGGCATGCAGCGCGTGACTACACCTTAGACCGGCAGCAGTTTGGCCGTCCCTTAGCGGCTAATCAGTTGATTCAGAAAAAGCTGGCCGATATGCAAACCGAAATTGCCCTAGGCTTGCAAGGTGCATTACAAGTTGGACGGCTGATTGATGCCGGTCAACTGCTGCCCGAAGCCGTATCGCTGGTCAAACGGAATAACTGCGGTAAGGCGCTGGATATTGCCCGTATGGCGCGTGATATGCACGGCGGCAACGGCATCATGGATGACTATCATGTCATCCGCCACATGCTGAATCTGGAAACCGTGAACACCTATGAAGGCACCCACGATATCCACGCCCTGATTCTAGGCCGAGCGCAGACGGGTTTGCAGGCGTTTAGTTAGTCGTTGGGAATGTGGCGAAGACGCAAAATTAGGCCGAATGCACATAAACTATTCGCTGCAGCAGACCAGCGCAAGCGCTGGCCGCTAAGCTTAGACGTTGGGCGGACACTAGGAATGGCGGAAAGTAACGTATGCTGAAATCACACCAACTCTCACTATTTCCCGATATGGACCTGCCGCACTTTAGTGAGGATACATCGGGAACCTTCGCCGACAATGCTCGACTACCGGTGCATCGGTGGTTCCGGTACAGCGCTGGGTTCAGCGGAGCATGGGCTGCGGACTTGATCGCGAGGGAGTGCAAAAAACGAGACCTTTGGGTGTTCGATCCGTTCGCAGGCAGTGGAACCACGCTCATTGCTGCCGAGCAATGCGGTGCGGAATCTTGGGGTATTGACTCGCATCCATTCGTGGCTCGTGTCGCTCAAGGCAAGCTAGCCTATCGATCCTCTCTTGGTGAGTTCATGGAACGAGCCAAGTGTGTGCTCGCCAGTGCGCGACAGCGGACGCCAGCACCAGCACTCGACTCGTACGCGCCGCTCATCCGCAAGTGCTACACGGACGATGCCCTTGCTCAGCTTGATTGCCTCCGGCGTGCAGTCGAGGCACAAGCGGACGATTCGGAGGCGTCTCTGCTCGCGTGGCTTTCGCTAGCCGCGATCCTCCGCCCGACTTCGCATGTCGGGACTGCGAATTGGCAGTATCTCCTTCCGAACCGTCGAAAAGCGCGCGTTCAAGAGCCCTTCGCAGCCTTCGACGACATGACGAGAACAATGCTCCAGGACATGCGCGCTACCAACGGTCTCGATACGCCGCGAGCAAAGTTCACTGAGGACGATGCTCGCTCATGTGCGAACGTCCCCTCGGAGAAATTCAACCTCGTCGTTACATCGCCACCCTACCCGAACAACTATGACTACGCCGATGCGACCCGCTTGGAACTGACCTTCTTCGGCGAGATCAGGGGCTGGAGCGACTTGCAGAGCAACATACGCCAGCATCTTCTCCGATCCTGTACGCAACACGTTCCTGATCGCACGGTGGACCTTCCGACCATACTCTCACGTGCCGAGTTGGCCCCAATCCGTGACGAGCTCACTTCCGTGTGCAATGAGCTTGGAGAGGTTCGGCTAACTCGCGGAGGAAAAAAGACCTACCACAACATGGTCGCGTGCTACTTCCTAGACCTCGCCGAAGTTTGGCACTCCCTTCGGCGCGTGTGCAGATCCCCGTCCAAGGTATGCTTCGTAATAGGTGACTCGGCCCCCTACGGCATTTACGTCCCCGCCATCGAATGGCTTGGAACGTTGGCCCTCTCCGCAGGGTTCAAGAGCTTCCACTTCGAGAAGACCCGCGACCGTAATATAAAGTGGAAAAACCGCAAGCATCGCGTCCCGCTCTGTGAGGGCCGCCTGTGGGTTGAAGGCTAGCTCGCATGGCACAATCACCTGCACATAAGCTTGGGCAGATTATTGGTGACGAACTGGAGCGTGCGATTCACAAACCGCTGAGAGAAATCGCCGAAGAATTTGGACTCTACCTCGACTACAAGCACCCACGCACGGCCCGTGGCGGAAAGAGCAAAAAACAGTTCTTGATTTTTTCTTCATTGTTTATCAGAATTCTCCATTGTAGATAGGTTATCTACAAGCGCGAAGGTTTCGCGTTCCATGGTCGAGGTCGAAGTCGAATCGCAA
>PWUP01000064.1 GCA_003562535.1 Gammaproteobacteria bacterium
AGTAAGTGGCTTACCTCTAGGATGGGTCACCGTTTTGTTCCATACTGACAAAATAACTACACAGTATAGCACGCAAAAATGCAGATTTTATCAATTCATATGCAAAGCGCCATAAGTGATCGGGTTCCTGGGCCGTGTGGTCGGTAGGGTGTTCGTAGCCCAAGACTACGCAGCCATTGGCATTGAGTACCCGCAGCAGTGTCACGGCGCTCTGACGCATCATGGTGCCCATGTGCCGACTGTGACCGATCGATAGGGCGATTTCGTACAGTAGTTCAGTATGGTAGATCTTACTCGCCATCAATGGACGCCTATAGCCATTGAACTATCTGGACATTATAACATCATTGCTCTACGCAATGTTAATTAATGTGAACCCATCCACCAACCACTGCCACAGATAATCGGCAACGCTGCGCCGCACCACCATCTCAATCGTCTCCTCACCCCGAGCAATCAGCAGCACATCCGCCTTGGCTAACAAAGACTGGGCGCAGTGCCCTGGAGTGAATTGGCGTGGGTGCAGATCCAGCGTACAGCCCTTGGCTAAAACCTGACGCGCTTGCCGACCTGAGAGACGAATCACGGCATAACCACCGCTGACATCGGTGACCGCGGTATGCCCATGGATCTGCTGTAACGCCTCCTGTACGGTGGCTACGGTCTGCGCATCCGGGGTCATGACTAACCATTCATCCGGTCGCAACCAACAGAGGGTCACATCGCCATACTGCGCCGTGGTGTTCGGCGTCAGCGGAAGTTCACCGCCAAGTATTTCGGCCACCGCATGCCGAAACGCATCGGCATCAGGCTGGCCACGCAGATTAATCAAACCCGGCAACACCCGTTGGCTGAGCGTCACCCCAGCATTCTCCGGCAGCAGGGCACTGCGGTATTCCAAGCCATCCAACGGGGGACGCGCCATCGGTGCAGCATGGGGGGATATCTCAGACATTCTGGCGCGCTCCTTCCACATCGTAAAACACTGGCTTGACCACTTCGACAGGGAGCGGATCAGTGCCCGCCGCTGCTACCCATAAACGCTGCCCCAAGCGTTTACGCCCACCGCGCAGCAGTGCCAAGGCAATCGGCTGGTTCAACGTCGCACTCCAATAACTGGACGTGACATGACCCAGCATAGGCACGGGCCGCTTGCGGGTATCGTCAGATTGGATAATCTGCCCGCCTTCGGGTAATACGGTAGTGCCATCGCAGGGCTGCAAACCCACCAATTGTTTGCGATCTTCACGCAGATTATCGCTGCACTGCAAAGAGCGTTTGCCGAGAAAGTCCTTATCCCCCAACAGGCGGCTCATGCCTAAGTCCACCGGGGTCACGGAGCCATCGGTTTCCTGGCCGACAATGATAAAGCCTTTCTCTGCTCGCAGAATATGCATAGTCTCGGTCCCATAGGGCGTTATCCCAAACTCAGCACCAGCGTCCATGACCGCCTCCCAGACTGACAAAGCGTACTGAGCCGGAACGTTGATTTCATAGCTGAGTTCACCGCTAAAACTGATGCGACACACTCGGGCAGGCACACCGGCGACCTGCCCTGTACGCACACTCATAAAGGGAAAGGCCGCTCGGTCGAACTCAATGTCTGTGCATAACGCGCTCAATACCTCTCGGCTTTTCGGTCCGGCCACCGCCAGCGTCGCCCAATGGTCGGTCACTGAGGTTAAATACACATCCATCTGCGGCCATTCGGTTTGCAACCAGCGCTCCAGCCACGCCAATACCGCCGCCGCATTGCCCGTAGTCGTAGTCATCAGAAACTGCTGCGGGCCTAAACGGGTGGTGACCCCATCATCGAAGACCTTACCATCTTCTTTCAGCATGAGACCATAACGGCAACGACCGATGTCTAGGGTATGCCAGTCATTGGTATACACCCGATTGAGCAGCTCCACGGCATCGGGGCCTTGAATATCAATCTTGCCTAGCGTTGAGGCATCCAAGACACCGACCGCCGTGCGTACCGCCCGACATTCGCGCTCGACCGCTTGGTGCAATGACTCGCCCGGCTGCGGATAATACCAAGGCCGTTTCCACTGACCGACATCCTCAAAGACCGCCCCTTGAGCGATATGCCAGTCGTGCATCGGGGTTTTACGCACCGGCTCAAAGCGTTGCGGCCCTAGATGACGGCCAGCCATTGCTCCAAAGCTGACTGGGGTGTACGGCGGACGAAACGTGGTGGTGCCAACAGCGGCAATCGGCTGATTCAAGGTGTCAGCCACCACGCCTAATCCATTAATATTGCCCAGTTTGCCCTGATCAGTGCCCAAGCCCAGCGCCGTATAGCGTTTCACCTGCTCAATCGAGTCATAGCCTTCGCGCAGCGCCAATTGAATATCCGCCACTGAGGTATCGTTTTGCAAATCCACAAACTGCTTCGTTGCCGATTTCAGACTGGGTATCCACCATAAGGGGGCGAGAGGCTGATCCGTGGTGTGGGTGTGCACCTCATGTTGCGGAACCTCGCGACTGCCCGCATAACCCAAGCTCAGAGCCGCTTCATGACCGCTGGTATAGCCTTGCTGCAGACCGTCGGCGAGATCGAAAGCACCGCGACAGCCACCGATAGACCGCGCCCCTTGGGCGTGGTGATCTGGGATAAAACAGGCTTGGGTCTCATCCCAGCGGTTAGAACCGCCGGTGTGCGAGTGCAGATGCAGGATTGGATTCCAGCCGCCGGACACCGCCAGCAGATCGCAGGAAATCCCCCTGACCGTCCCTTGGGGGCGTTGACCGTCCCAAGGCATGATCTGTACGCCGTCCAGTGCCCGACCGCCAAGCGCCTCAACGACAACATGCTGGGTGAACACCGCAACCCCCCGTTGGCGTAAGGTGTCGGCCAGCGTGCCAACCAAGGGACGCGGATCAACCACCGCATTGACCTTCACCCCGGCATCCAGCAGATCGAGGGCGGTTTGGTACGCCCCATCATTATTGGTGAACACCACCGCTTCTTCACCCGGTTGCACAGCCCAGCGCTGGAGGTACATCGACACACTGGAGGCCAGCATAACCCCCGGTCGGTCGTTATGGGCAAACGCCAGAGGGCGTTCACAAGCGCCGGTGGCCAAAATGACTTTTTTGGCGCGCACCCGCCACCAGCGTTGCCGTGGACCACGCGCTAATGCCGGCGGTAGATGATCGGTACACCGCTCGACAATGGTCAAAAACTGCTGATCAAAATAACCACAGGCTGTGGCGCGCAATAACAGCGTCACCGTGTCCAGTGCGGCCAATTCGCGCCGAGTGTGCTCCAACCACTCGCCAGCAGGCCGCTGATCGATCATAGCCCGTGAACCCAGCAGACTGCCGCCGAGTTCGGCCTGCTCATCCACCAGCAGCACCCGCGCTCCACTGCGCCCTGCTGCCAGCGCTGCGGCTAAACCTGCCGGACCAGCGCCAATAATCACCACCTCATAATGGGCATTGTGGTGCTCATAGTAATCGGGGTCAGGCTGCGGCGGGGCTTCACCCCAACCGGCTGACCGGCGGATCAGCCGTTCGTACACCGGCCACAGCCATTGCGGGCGCATAAAGGTCTTGTAGTAAAACCCCGCAGGCAACAGCGCACTGAACCCACCCAATACGGCTCGCAGGTCGAATTCCAGACTTGGCCAAGCGGTCATGCAGCGGGCTTCTAGGCCCTCATACAGTTCAACTTGGGTGGCGCGTTGCACCGGCAGGGTACGCGCCCCGCGGCCAATTTGCATAATGGCATTGGGTTCTTCTGCCCCATGGCCGACAATACCCCGTGGACGGTGGTATTTAAAACTGCGGCCAATCATTTTAACGTCATTGGCCAACAGCGCTGAGGCTAGGGTATCCCCTTGGTAGCCAAAGTAGCTCTGGCCTTGAAAGGTAAATTCCAGCGCCTGCTTGCGTTGAATGCGACCCCCACTGGGTAAACGCTTGGGTTGGTTCATGGCTCGGTAATCGAATATTCAGCACCTGTCCTAGTTTATCTAAGCTCAGCTGTGAGTTCAAGAGCCTAGCTGCGGGTGTGGGGTAACGCGATAAGGTGCGTTTATAGGATGTGCCGACGCTAGGAGGCGCATCTTATAATTCAGCGCATCAATCGCGAACGATGCGCCTCCTAACGTCGGCACATCCTATAATTCAGCAATTCAGCGCATCTTATCGGGCTTGCGCCCCGTCTCCCCTCGCCCATGTCGGCAACCGGCTCCCGCTGGCGCGGCGGTCAAAACCTTCGGCGTTTTACCTTGCGCCTGCATGATCCTGACCTTCCAGAGCAGCGAACTGAGGAAGCATTCGCCGGTGGGTCTTAAC
>PWUP01000316.1 GCA_003562535.1 Gammaproteobacteria bacterium
GGCAGGGTCAACGCGCCCATTCTGGGTACAAACGGGGTGAGGTTGCCAATGCCCACGAGTGCAAAATCCAGATTGCCGAGACGCACATTCTGAATCATTTCGGTTTCCGCACCTAACGCTCCGCCAGGAAACAGGTTGACGACAATCTCACCGTTTGAATACCCCTCGATGAGCTCCTTAAAGCGTACTGCCAACGCCCCTTGATCGGAATCGATTGGGTCGCCCATGCCAACTCTCAGTGTCGTCTGCGCCGAAGCGACACCGATTGTTGCCGTTGCAATCAAGACCGTCATGCCGGCCATAAGTAGTTTCTTCAACACCTTACTTACCTCTCCTCGTTAGTCTTACAGTCTAAGTTACGAAGGCCAACGCTTGTGAGCAGCCTGAGCCGTGCACGGTCTGCGTTGGTGGTTACGACACGACATAAGGGAATTCCCCTTACGCAACGTGTATTCTGAGCCGTGATCCAATATTCCCGGATTGCGCTGTGCATTATTGGCAATCATGGTCAGTGAATCTCACGCCAGAGGTACACAAAACCAATGGCAGCAATCAGCAACAGCACAGTTTCTGCAACAACTACGCCAATATGCCGAGGACCTACGGTAACAATCGATTTAAGTGATGTTTTAACGCCCAGCGCAGCAATGGCCGTCACCAGCAACCAGCTCGATAAATCGCTGGATAAATCACGGATAGGAGTAGGGATAAGCCCCAGACTATTGATCGTCACAAGTACTACAAAGGCGATGACAAACCAAGGCAGGGCAATGCTTTGCCCCGGTTCACGGGGTATGAATAAGATGATCAACAACAATAGCACGGGCAATAAGGCAACTCTTTGCAGTTTGACATAAGTTGCAAAATTACCCGCTGTTTCCGACACGGAGAATCCCGCCCCAACCACCTGAGCCACATCATGAATGGTGGCACCGATCAGAAAGCCCATCTCAAGCTCACTGGCACCGATTGCTGTGAAAAGAATCGGATAACCGATCATGGCTAGGGTCGAGAGAGTGGTCACCGCTACTACGGTAAAAATCGTATCGCTTTCAGCACGCTTATCAGCATATAGGACGGCAGCAATGGCAAGCGCTGCGGAAGCACCACAAATCGCTACTGCACCACCAGTCAACAAACCAAAACGCCACCGTCTGCCCAGTAGTGGTGCGATAGCAAGACCTGCACCAACGGTGAACGCCACCAGACCCACGACGCCAATCACCGGCATCAGTCCAAGTGCTGCCATATCCGCCAGGGTCAACCGCACCCCCAGCAGCGCCACACCGACACGCAATAATGTCTTCGCGGCAAATTCAATGCCCGGTTCACAGCGGCTTTCGGTCGCCAGAAAGTTGAAGGCGATTCCCAGCAGCAGTGCGAACAACATCACAGGCGCACCATAATATCCCGACAAAAAGCTGGCGGCGGCGGCAATCGTCAAAACCAAGATCACCCCTCGGCTCAATACCTGTGGATGATCGATAACGAGGGCGCGAAGTGTGGACATGTAATCGGTCGTTATCTTAGCCAGTGGGTTACCGATGAGCTATTCGGTGGACAATTGGAAGGAGGTATCGGGAAAATACTTTTCGAGACGAATATCGGCCGTTCGTGCATGCCCCTCCATGCCTTCCATTCTCGAAATACGTGCAGTAGCCTCAGCAATCGGTCGAGCCCCTTCGCGGGTGGCGCGTTGCCAAGTGACCGTTTTCATGTACTTGTGAACCGATAGCCCGCCGGTATAACGGGCAGCGCCCGAGGTGGGGAGTACGTGGTTAGGCCCCGATGATTTATCACCGAATGCCACGGTGGTCTCTTCACCGAGAAACAGCGAGCCATAACAACGCAAGCGCCCTAGCCACCAATCTAGGTCAGCCGCCTGCACCTGCAAGTGCTCAGGTGCGTATTCGTCGGCACATCGAGCCATTGCTTCACGATCGCTGCACACAATCACTTCTGCGTAGTCACGCCAGGCCGCTTCAGCGTTGCTGGCATTGAGTTGCGGTAACGTGGAGATCAAGGTGGGTACACTCGCCAAGACTTTCTCGGCCAGTGCCCGGTCAGTGCTTACCAGCCACACGGGTGAGTTGTAACCGTGCTCGGCCTGACCCACAAGATCCCAAGCCACGATGACAGGATCTGCCGTTTCATCCGCAAGAATCATCGAGTCGGTTGGTCCCGCCACCATGTCGATACCGACACGGCCAAATAAAATTCTCTTGGCTTCAGCAACAAATTGGTTACCCGGCCCAACGAGAATATCCGCCTTTGGTAATCCGAACAGACCGAAAGCCATAGCGGCGATACCCTGCACTCCACCCAGATTCACGATCTTATCGGCCCCACATAAATCGAGCGTATACAGCACGGCAGGATGGATCCCGACGCCAGGACGCGGCGGTGAGCAGGCACAGATCCGCTTAACTCCGGCGACCTTGGCAGTAGTCACCGTCATCAGCGCTGAGGCAATATGGGCGTATCGCCCTCCAGGCACATAGCAACCGGCTGCATCGACGGGGATTTGCTTCTGGCCAGCCGTAAGGCCAGGTACAATCTCGACCGTGCATTCGCCAACCGTTTGCTTCTGTGCTTCAGCGAAACGCCGGATATTGTCATGGGCAAAGCGAATATCATCTTGCAAGCGTTGCGGAATCTGCTCAGTTGCAGCCACAATCTCCTCAGGTGACACTAAGATGTTGCCTTCCCACTGATCGAATTGCGCCGCATAACGCCGAGCAACCTCGTCACCACCAGCTTCAATCTCGTTGAGAATCTTTTGTACGACTGCGCGCACATCATCATGGCCGGTTTCTGGGGTGACGCAGGCTTTTTTAAGATAAATTCCGCTCATCAGGTCATCCTCACAGTATCGGTAAGATGTGAAATCAAAAATCCGAGGCGTGTCAATCTGGGCGCGAAAACGAGCAGATCGCAGCCGCCAATACGTCTAAAGCATCGACCACGCGCGCACCCACAGGCACGGCATCGGCGATTAGTGAGAACTCGGTACACGCAATCAGCAATACATCGGCGTTATCAGCCAGCAGCTCTCCGGCCACCCGCCGATGGATCTCACGAGCCTGGGGATGTCGGGCGTCACGTTTGATCTGGCGGATTGCGCCAAGCAAATCCGCTTGATTCTTAGGAAATACGGCAGTGAGCCCGTAATTGCTCAGTGCGTGATCATACAGTCCTAAGCTTTGTACGGCGGTTGAGGCCAGTATGCCTACCCGTCGGTTGGGCAGATCCATGCCCGCGAGCTGTTCTACCGTGCGTTCGATCATATTAATGAAGGGCAAATCGACGGCGGCTGTGATCACTGGGACATAGACATGTGCTGTGTTGCAGGGCATGGCCAATGCAGCAGCGCCAGCACCGGCTAACCGCCGTGCCATATCGGCCAGCACCGGTCCAGGATCCTCCCCCGTGCCTTCTACCAACGCTTTAATACGTGAGGGTACTTGGGGGTTATGATCCACTAAGAGCGGCACATGGTCTGCGTCATCCTCGGCGGGGGTTAAAGCGATAATGCGCGACATCAGCAATACGGTCGCTTCAGGCCCCATTCCACCAAGAATGCCGACAATCGGGCGGGTAGCGGCATTCATCTAAAGCTCTCCCGGCAATCAGAGGTTTGCCTGTTGGCTTGAGATCCAAGTGGGTCATAACACTCGACGATGATTTGCCGGATCAACAGGCAATTATCAATGCTGAAGGTCAGGGGAATGCGCATGTCAAACAGTTCGTTGAGCACCGCATCGGTTCGAGGAAGCGGTTGTCTCTCAAGATAGCGCCAACTTTGATGCCTGCTGGTATAGCCAACGGGCTCTTCTGCACCAAACCACTTTAACTCGACCCCGCGTTTGCGGCAGGCCGCAACAAAGTCACGCGCCCTTTGGGCTGAAATACCGGGTATTAGAAACTGGATTGAACTACCGACGAAGTGCTCTTCGGGAGGGCGCTCTGGGGTATACACCCCATCCACAAGGTTCAGTGTTTGCTCAATGATCCGATAACGTTCATTCCAACGAGTCACATTGCGGTCTAGCTCACCGAGCTGCGGTCGCAGAATCGCTGCGCGCACATTGTCCATGCGTCCTGAGTAGTTGGGTGTGTCTAGCCGGATATCGGCGTAGAGTTCCGGCGCAGGTCCGGCCAAATGCTGCTCATACAGCATATAAGACCCAGACAAAATGACCGCCCGCGCCATCAATTCCGCATCGTTGGTCGTGATGAACCCGCCCTCACCGGAATTGATGTGCTTATAGGTTTGTGTACTGAAACATCCGATGATGCCGAAAGAAC
>PWUP01000206.1 GCA_003562535.1 Gammaproteobacteria bacterium
GGCGGTAACCACGGCGACGAATACGAGGGGCCGATAGCCCTGCTAAAACTCGCTCAAGAGTTAGACCCGGCCACCCTATCGGGTCGGGTGATTATCTTACCCAGCTTAAACCATCCCGCAGTGCTCAGCGGCACCCGACTGTCCCCGCTGGATGGCCGTAATATGAATCGTCTGTTTCCTGGCCGCCGCGACGGCAGTGTGTCAGAAATGATTGCCCATTATGTCTATCATGGGCTGTTGCCCGAAGCTGATGTGGTGGTGGATCTGCACTCCGGGGGCAGTTCAATGATTTTCACTCCCTGCGCGGTGATTCATCGTCTTGAGGATCGCGCCCAACAAGCGGCTTGTTTGGCTGCTGGGCAAGCCTTTGGTGCTCCGATTTTGCTGGTGTTGCGTGAGCTGGATCGCCAAGGGATGCTGGATACGGCGGCTGAGGACATGGGCAAGGTGTTTGTTTCCACCGAGCTGGGTGGCGGCGGGTTCCTCACCCCGTCAACACTGCATGTCGCCGAACGCGGGCTGCGTAATATTCTGCGCCATTTTGCGATACTCCCCGGCCAGCCTGAGGGCGATACCAGCCGTTTAATGGCAACGCCAGAACACGGGGCTTATGAAATGGCGTGGGTTGATGGGCTGTATGAACCCCTGTATGAGGTCGGCAGCGAGGTGAGCGCGGGCGATACCCTGGGGCGGATTTATGACCCAGATCGTCCGGCCAATGCCCCTATGGTGATCACTGCCAACCTTGATGGCGTGTTGATTACCCGCGCCGGACGCGGCCAAGTCCGGCGCGGCGATACGATTGCCGTGCTGGCCAGCGATATCGAGGGCGTATAAGCCGCTTAGTAAGCGTTCAGACCTCCTGCCTTAAGCTCCCTCTCCCTTTGGGAGAGGGTTGGGGTGAGGGGCTTTCTCCCCCATAAATGAGGGAGAGGGGACTGAATGATTACCCCGCTTAGGATTTGGGCGGCCCTGGGAAAAAGGCATTGGTGCGCCGGATATAATCGGCGTATTTAGGCCGCCGCTCGGCAATGTCTTTTTCCAGCAGCGCCACACCGGAGACCTTGAGCAAGAAGAATGACATCAACAGCGGAGCAATGATGGCCCACCAAGCTCCAGCGGCCAAGGCGAATAAATAAAAACTCCACCAGATACAGAAATCCCCAAAATAATTGGGGTGACGGGTATAGCGCCACAGCCCCTGATCCATGACTTTACCGGCATTCTCTGGGTTGGCCTTGAAGCGCTGTAACTGCCAGTCACCACCGGCCTCAAAGGTGAAACCCACCAGCCACAGCATGACGGCTAATAAGTCTAAGCCGCCCAGCGGGGTCGGGCCAGCCATCGCCCCCAGCAGCGGAAGTGAAATAATCCAAGCCAGTACCCCTTGCAAGCCAAAGACGATGTACAGGCTTTTGTACTGGAAATGTGGCTGATTATTGGCGCGGATGGCTTGATAGCGGCGATCTTCGCCCTCGCCCCAGTTGCGCCAAGTGATGTAAGCGGCCAAACGCAAGGCCCAGATCGTCACCAAAACCAATACCAAGGCGGTACGCGGCCCGGCTTCCGTTAACGTCAGGGCGTACACCATAGCCGCCAATAAAAACGCCAGCGACCAGAGTGAATCGACAATGCTGACGTTATTCAGCTTAATGCTGAGCAACCAGAACAGCACCATCATCACCAATATCGCGTATAAGCCATTTAAATAAGCTGCTAATTCAAACATAAGGGCTCCATTACTGTGTTGAGGCGCTGGTGTCGATCGCCAACACCGCCCCGCCTAAAGATTCGATCAGTTGCACCGCTTCGACCCACACTTGATCCAGACGTGCCGCATCGGTATGACGCAAGACGACCGTAACGCGAAACCCATCGCTGCTGCTGGTAAACCGGGGATAACTGCCGATATCGACATCGGGATAGCGTTGCTGAATAGCGGTTAATCCCGCTGCAATCACACCCTCACCCAAATTGCAGCCGACACTGCGGGATAATACCGGCTGACCACCGTGTAGTCGTTCTTTAACCCCATCGAGCATCGCCTGCATAATCCGTGGTACACCGGCCATGACCAGAACATTGTCAATTTGGAAACCGGGGGCAGCCGACACCGGGTTATCAATTAAGGTCGCACCTTCAGGAATCCGCGCCATACGCAAGCGCGCCGGGGTCAACTCCAAACCGGCCATTCCATAATGTTGCTGGAGGCGCCGCAGCGCTTCAGGATTATTGACCAGCGGACGATTCAGCGCTTTGGCAATGCACTCAGCCGTGATGTCGTCATGGGTGGGGCCGATGCCACCGGTAGTGAACACATAATCATAACGGCAGCGCAAGGCGTTCACCGCTTCGATAATCTCGGCTTCGATATCTGGTACGATGCGCGCTTCGCGCAACCGCACACCAATTGCATTTAACGTTTCAGCGATATAGGGCAGATTGGCATCGCGGGTGCGCCCCGACAGCACTTCATTGCCAATAATCAATAAAGCGGCTGTGACGATAGCGTCAGTCTGGCTCACGGGCTTAATCCTGAGAACCGCCGCGTGGCGGGGTGTAAACGGTCTGCGGAAAGGGTGCAATATTGCTCCCCTCTTCGCCGGGGCGAATTTTACTGACGCCTTCTTTTTCAACCTCATCGATGCGAATCACCGCATGCAAGGGTAAAAACAGCCGGTTGACCCCGCTGAATTCAGTGCGCAGGCGCTCCTCGGACGGGTCAACAACCAGTGAGGTTTTTTCACCGAAGACGAGTTCAGCGACTTCGACAAAACCATATAATTCGCCTTGGCCGATATGGCGGGCATACAACTCGAACACTTTGCCTTGGTTAAAAAATAACACTTTATAGAGTTTTTGACGGCTTGAGCGATTCATCTCATTGCACTTGGATTGGCTGAATAATGGGTGTACTGTGCCGGTTCACACGGCAAGCTGCAAGTAGTCTAACTATACGATACCCCGATTCCCTCCCATGACTCCATTGAACCCTGCTCCCGAGCGCCTGAGCCACCATATCAGTCGCACCCTGCGTCTAGCCCTGCCCGTGATGATTGCCCGGGCGGGCATGATTATCTTGGTCGCCGTTGATACGGCGATGACCGGCCATGCTGGCCCAGAACAGCTCGCCTTTTATGCCCTTGGATTTGCACCACAGATTTTTGTGCTGCTGGTTGGCCTGGGGTTGATGCTGGGTACCGTGGTCATGACCGCCCAAGCCGAGGGCGCAGGCCGCCCCCAAGACTGCGGCTCGATTTGGCGGGTTGCCTTAATTCATGCCGCTGCCGTCGGTGTGCTGCAATGGGTAGTCATGTTTGGCGGCGAGCCGTTTCTGCGCTTAACCGGCCAAAGCGCTGAACTGGCTCATGGCGGCGGGCAGGTGATGATCGCCTTGGGCTGGAGCCTGCCGGCCATACTGATGTTCATCGCTACGACCTTGTTTCTGGAAGGCATTGGCCGACCGCTGCCGGGGCTGATCGTCATGCTGGTGGCCAATATCCTCAATGTCGCATTGAATGCCCTGCTGATTTACGGCTATTGGGGATTACCGGCGTTAGGTGCCGAGGGTGCGGCTTGGGCTACCACTGCTGTGCGTTGGTTGATGTTTGTGGCGATTTTAGGCTATGTGCTGTTGCGAGTCGATCCACACCATTATGGTCTGCGTGGTCCGATTGAGGATTTCCGCCGTCTTGGGCGCACACTGCGGCGCATCGGCTACCCTATGGCTTTGACCCACGGTTTAGAATCCGGGGCGTTCTCCTGCATGACCTTATTGGCCGGATTATTGGGTGCGGTGCAGGTGGCGGCGTTTCAAATTGCCATGACCGCCATTGCTTTAGTGTTTATGAGCGCCCAGGGCTTTGCTACTGCCGCCAGCATCCGGGTCGGTAATGCCGTAGGACGGAGTGATCCACGCGGGGTGTACCTTGCCGGTTGGACGGCCACTGCGCTGGCTTGTGTGGGATTGGCCTTATTCGCATTATTATTCTTCAGTCAAGCCCACTGGGTGGTCGGCTGGTTTTCCAGCGATGCCGAGGTTATGACGCTGGCCTTGGTCACTGTCACCTTGGCCGCACTGGTCTTGGTTCCCGATGGTTTGCAGGCGGTATTAATCGGCGCTCTGCGCGGTATGGGCGATGTCTGGCCAGCAGCGGGCTTGTTTTTAATCGCCTTTTGGTTGGTGATGGTTCCGGCTGGGTATGTTTTGGGGGTATGGCTGGACTACGGTGCGGCGGGTTTGATTATTGCTATTTTAATCGGCACCACCGTCGCGGCAGTGTTCATGGCGTGGCGATTTCAGAC
>PWUP01000029.1 GCA_003562535.1 Gammaproteobacteria bacterium
GATTATAAAGGTTAATAAATTCCTGCAGGTCTTCAAAGACCATTGGCTTCTTTTTTAGTGTATGATGGACATTAGTCCTGTAGTCATAAAACCATACCTCTTTAGTCCAGGCTTCTTTTGCGCCCGGCCTGTTATCAAAGAAAAGCACATTTGCTTTAACACCGGGCTTATAAAATATACCGGTGGGAAGACGTAAAATTGTATGCAGATCTGTGGTCTGCAGCATTTGCTTCCTGACAGTTTCTCCTGCGCCGCCTTCAAATAGGACATTGTCCGGCAGAACTACCGCTGCCTGGCCGTTTTCTTTCAATAATGTTTTAATATGCTGTAAAAAGTTCAACTGCTTGTTGGATGTTGTTACCCAAAAATCCTGACGGTTATAGACTAAGTCTTCTTTTTCCTGCTCGCCTTCTTCGTTTGTAAATGTCATGCTTGATTTTTTACCGAATGGTGGATTTGCCAGCACATAATCATACCGCTTGCCTTCATCAGCAACCAGTGCATCATTTGAAGATATGAAAGTTTCGCCGTCTATTTCGCCAATGTTGTGCAGGAACATGTTCATCAAACACATTCTTCGTGTATTAGCCACAATCTCGTTGCCGTAAAAGGTTTTTGTTTTTAAGAACTCTTTTTGGTCTCGGTTGAGGGCATGGTTATCTGTAATATAATCATAGGAAGCTAAAAAGAACCCACCTGTACCACAGGCCGGGTCCATAATAGTTTTCATCGGTTCTGGTTGCACACAGGCGACCATTGCCCTGATCAAAGCCCTTGGAGTAAAATATTGACCAGCGCCACTTTTAGTATCTTCAGCGTTTTTCTCCAAAAGGCCTTCGTAGATCTTGCCTTTCAGGTCAGCTCCCATCATACTCCATTTTTCCTTATCTACCATGTCAATTATCTTATATAGCTTTGCCGGGTCTTGAATCTTGTTTTGCGATTTGACAAAGATTTGCCCTAGAGTGCCCTTCGCATTGGATAGTTCTTTTAGAGTTTTATTGTAATGGGCTTCTAATTCTGCGCCTCTTTTTTCTTTCAGGCTGTTCCAGTCGTAATCCGATGGAATATTTATCTCGCGGTTATATGGAGGCCTGGCAAATTCATCAGCCATTTTGAGGAATAATAAGTAGGTGAGCTGTTCTAAATAGTCGCCATATCCTACCCCGTCATCCCGGAGAATATGGGCGAAACTCCATACCTTTGATACAATGCTTGCTTCGTTATTCATATTTATGAGTCCTCTTCCTTTGACTTTTTAATTCGTTCCAACAGCTTGTCGGCAGGTTCCCAGTCGAGTTCCTTGCGACATGCTTCTAGTTCTTTTTCACTTAACAGTCTTCCTTCAAATGCTTTCTTTAGGATGCTCTGGCGTAAAGCTTCAGCTTTTTTCAAGCCTTCTTCTATGCTGGCCTGGATGTTATCGCAGACAGAAAAGCGGGTTTCAATAAAGCTAACAATTTTTTCATGTTCGTTTATTGGTATGTCCGGTATTTCTATTGATTTGAGATTATTAAGGTTAATACCCAAAACAGTGGTGCCACTTGATTTTTTTATGCAAGTTCTCTCAATTGATTTAAGTAGGTAATGTATATACTTAGAGCCATAATTCACCTTCGGTATTACGATTTTTAAATCCTGGTTAATGGCTGTTTTTATTTTTGTAATCGTTGATTTCCCAGGGGAGATTCGAGTAATCAAAATTACCATTCCAGGTTCAGCAATATTAGTAGCACTTTCTTTAACTCCTAACGCAGTAATGTGTTCTTTGGTTTTCAAAAGGAATTTATTTTTTACATCCTTAACAGAACACCAGGGAATTTCCCCGTACCAATAATCAGGTTCTGATTTACTAGGAGTGCCGCCTCCTACAAAATCAAATCTTTCTCCAATTGTACATCTGCTCCACTTGCCCTCAAATACTTTTTTCAGCACTGCCTGGCGGTATATCTCCAATTTATCTTTGGCTGCTTTAAGGTTGGCAATACCATTATCCAATTGGGCAATTAATAAATCTAAAACTTCTACTATTTTTCTTTGTTCGGAAACAGGGGGAACTAAAATTGGGACTAACTTAATCTCCTTAACTCCAGAAAGATTTTCCATCCCAGTGCCTCTTGTATCAGATAGAATATAATTTAAGAAAAGTTTAGATTGGAAGAGGTATGAAAAAAAAGAATGGTTTATCAATTTGCTTTCTAAAGTAATCTTTAATAGTGCCTGATTAATTACACCCTGTGGTGCTGTTTTCGGCAATCTATATAGCCTGCCAATAGTTCCTGAGCAGCTAATAATATATTCTCCTTGGCTTACTGCAAATCTTTTTAGCTCTTGGAACTTTTTCTCATCGATATAATAATGACCCAACATATAATCTTTCTTTATCGCATTTTGTTGTTCGTAAACCTTAAAGCCATGTGGGACAAAATATGTTTTTTTTAGGCTGCTTCCAAAAGGGCCTCGAATAATCTTTTTACATATATTAGAAAAGGTGGTTTGACTCCACCCCCTGCTTATTAAATCTTTTCCAATCACGCCACCAATACCTCATTCAGTTCTTCAATTATTTCATCCATTTTATCTCCAAACAGTTGGTACATTTTGCCCCTGCCGCCCTGGGCATCAAAGGGTGTGTAGTCCAAATCTTCTAGCTCAACATGAAAACTGGTTGCTACATGGTCTTTGATCATTCTTAACCAGTCCATTTGTTCTTCATTATACTTAACCGGTCCTGCTTGCTTGCCGAATACCCATTTTTGGAAGTTTCGATCAACAATATTGTTATAGGGTGTAAGCTGCTGGTCAATACCGGTAACCCTGCGAATAAGTGATACCAGCGCCACTAATTCATTTTTTGGGCTGTTACTTTTTACTCCTTCAAGTTGAGCATAGGCATCCCACACGTAGTGGGGCGCAAGCTTTGGCTTTTCCAACTTTAATTTTTCTAAAACTTCTTTAATCATCTTAAAGGTAAGCTCTCTCCTTCGGTAAGGTTGGTCATAAAATATGCTCAAGGCCATAATTTCATTTTTATTAGATTCCAGGTAATCTTTAAATTCTTTTACAACTTCTTCTGCTGCTTCTTTGGTAAAGCTATCCCACTCTGCACGCAATACCCTGTCGGGATTAACTGTATCTATAATTTGCTCATGAACTTTTCTTACGTTTTCAATATACTCATTTAGTTCTCCGGTAAAAGGTTCAGCAGCAATAGCAGTCAGTTCATTTTGCACCTGTTTTTTGCACTCTTCCTCTTTGAGCGGCGACCATTGTTCATTAGGTATCTTATTAACTAATTCTTGTGTTTTAGCCTTGATAATATCAGGGTCGTGAGCTCTGAGCAAATCTTTAACAACAGTAGTCATACTTTTGCCGTTGCTTAAATTAGCAAATTTACTTTTTTCATCTTCGGTAAGTTGTTTTTCCAGGCGGGTCAGCCTATTTGCCAGAGATGCAAAAAGATCTTCATCTCGCACACCCATGGCTACTGCCCCTAAAAGATCTTTCAGGGGTGTGCCTGGTTTTCTCTCCAGTGGTCTACTGTCAGTTTTTTTAGATTTGGTTACACCGATTGCATCGATAATTACAAAGTGGGTCTTAGTGTGTTTTGCATTACGGGAAACACGTTTTAAATCATCATAGTTGATGGTCCGAGTTCCACGGCCTTTCATCTGTTCAAAATAGTTAATGCTTTTTACATCTCTCATAAAAAGCAAAACTTCCAGCGGTCTTACATCTGTGCCTGTTGTGATCATATCTACTGTTACAGCGATACGCGGTGCCCATGAATTTCTGAAGCGGTTCAATACAGATTTTGGATCATCATCAGTCTTGTAGGTAACTTTTTTACAGAACTCGTTGCTTTCATTAAACTCTTCCCTGATTATCTGGATGATATCATCTGCATGGCTGTCCGTCTTAGCGAAAACCAGGGTTTTTGGTACTTCAAATTCGCCGTTTTCATCAAGACGGTCCGGGAAAATAGTTGGTAGCGCCTCCTTGTAGGCTCTTACAACATTTCTGATTTGACTGGGGTTTACTACATCTTTATCCAGCTTACTGGCTGTATATTCGTAATCTTCATCAAGGCGTTCCCATCGTTTTTGTCGGGTTAGTTTTTCTCTTTTATCAACGTATTCTTTTGCTTTAATCTTAGCCCCGGCTTTTGTGATTTCTGTTTCTATGGTGAAAACATCATAGGGAACATTAACACCATCAATTACTGATTCTTCATAAGTATATTCGCTTACTACATTTTCATTAAAGAA
>PWUP01000122.1 GCA_003562535.1 Gammaproteobacteria bacterium
AAAGTCCTGCTGCCCCTAGCCACCGAACGCATCGTCATCGACCTCGACGACGGCGTCAAGGCCAACTACCCCAAGTTCGGCTCGGCTCTGGCTAAGATTCCGGGATTATCGACCTCGGGGGGTAAATAATGCACCTGTCGGGCAACGCGGCGCTTTTGCCCGACCTACCGTTTTTGTCCGGTAATCCGCTTGAAGGGAGCACCAGCAATGCCTTAGTTAGATGCGAGTGGACAAAAACGTGATCAACACTCGGACGCGCTGGGGAATATAGCGAGCGCTGGGTAGCAAAGCAAAAATCCCTAAATCGGGAGGAGCAAACGCCTCTAATATCGTCACCAAACGGCCTGCCGCTAAGTAGTCTTGGGCGACAAAATCCGGCGTGACCGTAATGCCTAGCCCGCGTGCGGCGGCCTCAGCCAGCGCTTCCCCATTATTCGCTTGCAGGCGAAAGGGTAGATAAAGATGTTGGCTACGGCCTTCTACGCAGAATTCCCAAGGGCGCGTATGGCCTTGCTGCACATACCCCAAGCAGGTGTGTGCGGCCAGTTCATCAGGGTGTTGCGGACAACCGTAGTGGGCTAAATAATCCGGGGAGGCTAAAGTCAGCAAGCGACTGCTACCCAGTTTACGCGCAATGTCACTGGGGTCTAGTCGCGCCGAAATGCGAATCCCTAAGTCCAGCCCCTCGGCAATCAAATGTTGGCGGTGATCGGTAAAATCGGTGTTTAAGCTGATTTCAGGATAGGCGGCGCAGAACTCCAACAATAGGGGTACTAATTTTTTCAGTCCAAAACTCAGCGGCACACCGATGCGTAAATGCCCACGCGGGGTGAGGCGATCTTGGGTAATTTGGGTTTCGGTGGTTTCAATCAGCTCCAAAATTTTCCGGCATTGCTCTAGGTATGAGCTACCCGTTGAGGTCAGAGTCAGACGACGGGTGGTGCGGATGATCAGTTTAACGTGCAGATGATCCTCTAGTGCCGCGACTTGGCGGGTCACGACAGAACGAGCCACGCCGAGTTTAGCCGCCGCCGCCGCAAAGCTGCCCAGTTCAGCCACATGGACAAAGGTATTCATGGCATCCAATCGATTCATTGTTGCGATTTTAGCAATTGAAAATTACCTATTGTCCTCTATTTCACAGCGACTGCCAGCCTTACAATAAGCGCATGATTCAGTCGCCATAGGACGACCCTGATGTCACCACCGAACAACCGTTACACCTCGACGGCTAAAACCTTGCACTGGCTGATGGCCGTTTTGCTGCTAGGCACATTGGCTATGGGGTTTTATATGACCGATTTGCCGTTTTCACCTGAAAAACTGCAACTGTATTCTTGGCATAAATGGGCAGGAATCACCGTATTCCTATTAGCCTTGATCCGGTTGGCATGGCGGCTGCGCTATCCGCCGCCGCCCTTACCGGCTACGACACCGCGCTGGCAGCACTGGGCTTCTCATACCGCTCATTGGGCTTTGTACGCCTTGATGTTAGCGATCCCGCTGTCGGGCTGGTTGATGAGTTCCGCTAAAGGTGTGCCGACGGTGTGGTTTGGGGTGATCCCGATTCCTGATCTATTGTCCCGTGATCTGGCCTTGGGTGAAACCTTGCAAACCGTGCACATCACATTGAACTGGCTGCTGATTGCCTTATTAATCGCCCATGTAGGGGCTGCACTCAAGCACCATTGGCTCGACCGCGACACGGTGCTGCTCCGTATGCTGCCACAGTTTAAACATCGTCAAGGAGAACTTTCATGAAAAGCATAGCGGGTATCATTGCCCTGAGTGCGGCGTTGGTCACAAACGCCTACGCCCTGGAATATAACCAAGTACAGCCCGAAGCCAGTGAGATTCGCTTCAGTTATACCCAGATGGGGGTCACCATGCGCGGCGGGTTTAGCCGGTTTACTGGGGAACTGCGCTTTAATCCTGAGCAATTAGAGCAGGCGTATGTGATGATTGAGGTGGATTTGGCCAGTATTGACACCGGTATCCGTGAGGCGGATACCGAGGTGACTCAACCCGTATGGCTGCATACCGAGGCGTTTCCAACCGCTCGGTTTGAGTCTAGCGCCGTGGAAGCGCTCGACGAGCAGAATTACACCGTATCCGGTCACTTGACGATTAAGGGGACGACCCAAGATATCAGTGTACCGGCCAGTTTTGCCGCTGAAAACGGTGTGGGGGGGTTTAGCGGCGCTTTTCGTATCAACCGAGCTGATTTTGCCATCGGTGAAGGGATGTGGGCGTCTTTTGATATGGTCGCCAACGCCGTCGAAGTCCAGTTCCAAATCACCGCTACTGGCGGCGACTAAGCTTTTAACCCGTAGTTTCAACTTGTGCTTAATTAGGAGAGTAATTTTATCTATGAACACCTTAACTCAGTTATCGGCTGCCCTGATGATCACCGCCTCTGCAACCGTCATGGCGGCGCCGACCACGTACACCATTGATGGTTCGCATACGTTTGTGCGCTTTACTTATGATCACCTAGGTTTATCGTCCCAATCCAGCCAGTTCAACCGCACTACAGGTACCGTAGTCTGGGATCAAGAGGCGGGTACGGCTGACGTGCAGGTTGTCATTGACACCACTTCCGTGGAAACCGGATTCCCCTTGTTCAACGAACACATTCAGGGAGAAGATTTTTTTAATACGGCAGAGTATCCTACGGCTACGTTTAACTCTACCCAAGTGGTATTCGACGGCGAGCGCCCCGTGGCTATTGAAGGCGAGTTGACGATTAAGGGGATCACGCATCCGGTGACTCTGGAGGTCACTCATTTTGCCGCCATGCCGCATCCCATGCTGCAACGTGATGCCATTGGTGCGAATGCAACCACTGTGATTAACCGCAGTGATTTTGATGCCGGGAAGTATGCGCCTTATGTGGGGGATGAAGTGACCCTCACCCTCTCGTTGGAAGCGATTGTGCAGGATTGATTGGGGTTCGAACGGTTAGATTGAGCGCGTGCGTATATAACGCGCTCAATCGGCCACTGGCAGGGAGCATCTATAGCCCATGATATCGGGCACCGCTGCACTTTTGCCCGACTTGCCGCCGTGGTTCTGCTACACTAATAAACTACAACAATGACCACAAGGCGGATCAACCGATGGCGACCATTCGTCAGGATGATTTCATCCAAAGTGTAGCCGATGCGCTGCAGCATATTTCCTATTACCATCCCAAAGACTACTTGGATGCTTTAGCCGCAGCCTATGAGCGTGAACAATCCCCTGCGGCGCGTGATGCGATGGCGCAGATTCTGGTCAATTCGCGCTTATGTGCTGAAGGGCATCGCCCCATGTGTCAAGACACCGGCATTGTCACCGCTTTTCTCACCATCGGCATGGACGTGCGTTGGGACGCTCAGCTCAGTATCACCGATATGGTCAATGAAGGGGTACGTCAAGCGTATAATCACCCGGACAATACCTTGCGGGCGTCTATTTTGGCCGATCCTGCTGGGGCGCGCCGCAATACTGGCGACAATACCCCGGCGGTGATTCACATGACGCTAGTACCCGGCGATACTGTCGAAGTAGTGCTGGCTGCCAAAGGCGGTGGCTCCGAGGCCAAATCGAAATTTGCCATGCTGAATCCATCGGACTCCATCAGTGACTGGGTGGTGGAGACTGTGCCGACTATGGGAGCGGGTTGGTGTCCGCCCGGCATGTTGGGTATCGGTATCGGCGGTACCGCTGAGAAAGCCATGCTGATGGCTAAGCAGGCGTTGATGGAGCCGATTGATATTCATGAATTACAAGCGCGTGGTCCGGCCAACACGTTGGAGGAACTGCGCTTAGAACTGTTTGATAAAATCAATGCGCTGGGCATTGGTGCCCAAGGTCTGGGCGGCTTGACCACCGTTCTCGATGTCAAAATCTTGGATTATCCCACCCATGCGGCCAATAAACCCGTGGCGATGATTCCCAACTGTGCGGCCACCCGCCATGTGCATTTCACTTTAGATGGCAGTGGGCCGGCAGAATTGCCGCATCCTAAACTGGAAGACTGGCCCGCGGTGACTTGGGAAGCGGGGGCGAGTTCAAGACGGGTCAATCTGAACACGGTGACTCGTGAAGAAGTCGCGACTTGGAAGCCGGGCGAAACCTTATTGCTGAACGGTCAATTATTGACCGGTCGTGATGCTGCCCATAAGCGTTTGGTTGATATGATTCAACGCGGTGAACCCCTGCCGGTCGATTTTACCAATCGGTTCATCTACTATGTGGGGCCAGTCGATCCGGTGCGCGATGA
>PWUP01000199.1 GCA_003562535.1 Gammaproteobacteria bacterium
AAGGCCAAAGATCGCTGGTACGTACCCGACCCCAACAAAGCGCAAGACCTAGAAAAGAAGCGCGAAAAGACGCTGCTCAAGGAGTTTGAACACTATCGAGCGTTCACGGGTCGCCGTCTGAAGGAGTTCCGCCTGGAAGCGCTACGCGCTGGCTTCAGAACCGCATGGGGAAATAAGGACTACCAGACGATCATCGACATCGCGAAAAAAGTGCCCGATGCAGCGCTGCAAGAGGACGAAAAACTGCTCACCCTCTATGACATGGCGTTGACCAGAACGGAGGGAGATTAAATGGCTGTCATTGAAGGATTTCGCGTCCAGAACTTCCGATCTTTGCGCGATGTATCGTTGGGGAAGCTATCTGGGGAATCGTGCGGCGAGTCACTCACGCCATTCACGGTGGTGATTGGAAAAAACGGTGTCGGCAAAAGCACTTTGTTTGATGCCTTCGGTAACGTTTCACCAAGCTTTGGCAAGCTGCGCGATGGACTGTGCCGCTTGGTTGCAGAAGCCGTTTAAGTGTGTGGCATGAACCAGTGGTCAGAACGCATTCTCAGCCACTTCACCGCCGAGCTCACCCGGCTGTGGGTGGCCTGCGACCCCGATGATGTGCTGCTGGACGAAAAGCTATTGTCCGCGCTGCGCAGCCGGGGCTTCGAGGTCATGCTGTACGAGGACCCGTTTGCCTTCCGTGCCGAATACGAGGAACGCTATCGAGCGGCATGGGATCGCGGTGAGCCGGGGCCGGCGCCTTCATTGGTTGTGCATCTGCGCAGCGCTGACGTGAATGAGTTGCCTTGGGATATCGTGCACCACGGACGTATAGTTCGATTGAGCCTTGCTGAACTCTTCCCCAAGCTGGCCTATAGCGCGGTACAGCAAGTGGAGCCGGAGCATTTTGCCGGGCTGTTTCAGGCCCACCAGACCGAATTGCAGTCAGCGCGCGGCGAGAACGAATCTAAGGACTTCATCCTTGAACACGTCTACCAACTGGCGCCAAGGTCGATTCGCAACCCAGTGGACTTCTGGCGTGAACTGCTGCGCATACACTTCGCCAACCGCTCGTTGCCCGCCCTATTCGCCCAGTACGCGGCAGATATCATTCAAGGCAAGGGGCTGTTCGCAGACCAGCCCATCACTACCTGGCTAGCATCTAAAAGTGCGTTGCTGCGGGTGGTGCAGGCTGCATGGTATCGCTACCTGACAACCCTAGGGCTGGACGGCATCAACACTAGCGAACTACCGCCACCGGACTATGCCGCTAGGATCGAGATTCGTTTCGATCACGCTGATGTCCAGGCGCTGGTCGATTCCCTGTTCCTCAACGGCAGCTTACACCCGCTGGCAGTCAACCGTGTTCCGGCGGGGATGCCGAGTTGGATCAAGGCCGGGATCGTCCAGGATCCGGCGGCATTGCAGACCTTGGTGCTCAAAGGCATCGATGGGCTGATCGAGACGATCCCAACAGCGGCCTCTTCGTACAAGGACTGGAGCGAATTCGCCAAGCGCTACGGTGAGATCTTCGCTCGTACACAGAGTCTGCCCAAACCTCTACCAGTGATAGGCGAGCGCCTCAAAACCTTGCAGATCCAATCAGACCAGCAGTTACAAGCCTGGGTCGCCGCCAAGCATTACGCCGACCTGATCCTACAGCCGGTGACCAAAGGCCCAGTGATGGTGCACCATGTACCGCGCTTCTTGCGTCATCGGCGGTCGGCAGGGGAAACCAAGGTGGCTCTGCTGGTATTCGACGGACTGGCCTTCGACCAGTGGGTGCAGATCCGCGAGCGCCTGATCGCCACTACGCAACGATTCGCATTCGACGAGGGCACCGCGTTCGCATGGTTGCCGACCGTAACATCGGTGTCGCGCCAGGCCCTGTTCTCTGGCCTGAAGCCGCGTGAATTCGACGACTCCATCGACAGGACGGACAAGGAAGAATCCTTGTGGAAGACATTCTGGAAGAACGAAGGGGTCAACTCGAACGAGGTGATGTATCGACGTGCGCTGCGTCAGACCCATCAGCTCGACGCACTGGAAGCGGACTTGATCGACCGACGCCTGAAGGTGGTGGGTCTGGTCATCGATGAGGTGGATGACCGGCTCCACAAGGAGCGGTCCAAGCAAGACGTGGCGATGTGGATCGGGAACTGGTTGCGGACTGGTTTCATCGACCGGCTGTTCTCGCTGCTGCTGGACAAGCGATACCACATCTATCTCACGGCGGATCACGGCAACGTGGAATCCATCGGCGTTGGCAGACCTAACCAGGGCGTGATTGCAGAGACGCGCGGTGAACGTGTGCGGGTCTATCGGAGTGAGCCATTACTGGCCGACTCTGCAGCGGCCTATCCCACCACAGTCAGGTTGGACATCGCTGGACTACCCGCGAACTTCATGCCCCTATTCGCAGGTGGGCGAACCGCCTTTGTGCCGGAGGGCGAACAAGTGGTGGTTCACGGCGGGGTGTCGGTCGAAGAGCTGATCGTGCCCTTTGTGAAAGTCAGTGATGTAATGGATACCGAATGAATTTATCAGCTCCAAGAATAGGCTTTGATCGGTTCATCCAGATTGATTGGGCGGCTGCGGCACTGAATATTCGTGCCGGCGTGGCTGGGCTAGATGATCTGAATGCACGGCTTGATGCGGCCGGACTGGGCGTGGAAGCCAAGAAAAAAACACGCACCGTACTGAATCGGCTGTGGCTGGAACCGCGCAGCGAACTGGTCGATTATGCGGATCGCGGCGTGGCCATCCACAAGACGCAGCCGGATATTCCCATCTCAGCACTGTGCTGGGGCATGGCCGTGGCGACGTATCCGTTCTTTGGGAAGGTAGCCGAGCTGGTGGGTCGATTGTCTGCCATTCAAGGCGATTGCGCAGCCGCAGAGGTTCATCGACGCATGAGTGAAATCTACGGGGAGCGCGAAGGCACCCGGCGTATGACCAACATGGTCATTCAGAGCCAAGCGAGCTGGGGCGCAGTGCAACGGGTCGAAACCGGCAAGAGGGTCATTCGCTTGCCGCAGACTAGCATCGACAACGATGCGCTCACTGTTTGGCTGATCGAAGCTGCTGTGCGCTACGCCGGTAAGCCCGTTTCGGTGCCCAACCTGCAATCGCTGCCTGTACTGTTTCCGTTCAACTTGACGCGCCCCCTGGCCTACCTGGTAGCGAATAGCCCGAATCTGAGCCTCCGGTCGGAAAGCCCGAGTAACCCGTTCGTCGCTTTGCGGTAACCGTTCACTGTAAAGTGGCTCCCACCATCAAGACCTCACGGCTTACGCCCATATCGGCCTAAAAACTGTCCGCAGTATTGATCACCTAACCACTGCTTAAAAACTGAGCAATCTCATCACGGCGCGCCATGGCGTCTTGATAGCCTAACTCAATCAGTGCGCGGGTATAGCCTCGCTCAAACAGTAAATAGGAGAGTAGGGTGGAGTCTTCGCTGCGCCCACTCCCTAGGCCCTGCATCACTGTGCGCAGTCCCGTGGGCAGCTCATGACGGTAACAGCCAGCAATCGTGCCTAAGTTCTGCGAAGGAGCAATCACCAAGGTGTCTATCGGCCGCAGGGGTAGATTGGCGGCTTGGCGCTGTTCAGGAGTAAACGCATTCAGGGTGCGGTTGATCCGTTGCAAACGTTCTAGGTCAACAGTCAGTCCATCCAGGAAAATGCTGGATAAGGCATGACCGGCAATTTGCGCGGGTGACGGATGCTCATGGCTTTGGCGGCGTTGTTCATCGATGGGCTGACCGGAGCCAATCACCATGATGCGGTCAGCGCCGAGATGAATCGCTGGGCTGATGGGAGCGAGTTGGCGCATAGAGCCATCACCAAAATATTCGCGATGGATTTTAACGGCTGGAAATACGAAAGGAATGGCGCTGGTGGCTAATAGGTGCTCAACATTGATCTGGGTGCGTAACCCAACGCGCTGTACTCGCCGCCACGCTTGGGTTGCCTCGGTGGCTTGGAAAAAGGCCAGATTTTCCCCCGAAGTGTAGCCTGACACCGAGACACTCACCGCATCGATATGGCCTGCATCAATATGGTGTTGGATGGCTGCAAAATTCAGCACTCGGGTCAGCAGTTCCCGCAAAGGGCTGTTATCCAGCAACGAACGCGGGGTTTTTTTGATCACCCAACCCAAAGTCAGAGCAGTAGCCCAGCGAATGCCGGTTGTGATCAGTGCTCGGGTATCGGCGCGATACACATGATGGACGCGAAAATTGCGCCAAATCCAAGTGAGTTTACGCACAGCGGCAATAAAATTATCCGCAAACACAGCCAATACCACGGCGTTAATCCCACCTGCTGAGGTGCCTGTCAGAATGGGAAACGGATTTTCGGGGCGATTGTGAATGGTGCGGATGGCTGATAGTACCCCCACTTGATACGCCGCCCGTGCTCCACCACCTGTCAATACCAGACCGATACGCTGTTTATTCATCGTGCTTCCGATACAGTGCCCTGAATAGACGCTAGCAGTCTGACGGCTATAATGCAATAACCATTAGCCCGACCGCTAGTTCTATAGTAAACTAATCGTACTTCCAGTACCCAATTGTGTCGTCTGCCACCCCGTTCCATGCCTGTGCTCTCAACTACTTCAAGATCGGTTGCCGTTCTACTTGCCGCGTGTATTGGCTCACTGTTAGGGGGCTTATTGTTGGGGATGCAGTTAGCGGTTGCTCAAGAGCCGCTAGACTTGGTGATCCTTATGCCTTCAGTATTGGCGGGGGTGTTGGCAGCCGCGTTAATGTACGGATGGATGCGCCAATCCCATCACGGTGCAAATCCTCCGGATCACAGCGCGTTTGAAGCCGCACAACCTTACCATTCCGGCCATGCTGAATTGGAACGCCAAGTTCAGTCAATGACCCATGAATTGCATGAGCTGGCTCTTGTGGCGCAGCACACCAGTAATCTGGTGGTCATCACTGATCGCAACGGTTTGATTAAATGGGTGAACCCCAGTTTTTGCCGTCGGACGGGATTCACTTATGATGAAGTCCGGGGGCAAAAACCCGGTGAGCTATTACAAGGCTCTGATACTGATTCGGATACCGTAAAAAAAATTGGTCGTGCGCTGGCGCGCGGTGAGAGCGTACAGGCTGAAATCCTTAACTACACCAAAACTCGTCAGCCCTATTGGCTAGATATGCTGATCGAACCGGTACAGGATCAACAAGGGCAGCTCGTAAAATTTATTGCTATTCAACAGGACATCAGCGCCCGTAAACGCGATGAAGCCGAGCTGATTCGCGCCCGCGAGGTGGCTGAACAAGCCAATCAAGCCAAATCGGCGTTTCTAGCGGCGATGAGTCATGAAATCCGCACCCCCATGAACGGAGTCATTGGTTTGGTCGATTTGCTCAAACGCTCGCCGTTGGATGCTGAACAGCATAAAATGGTGGCAACGATCCGAGATTCGGCCTTTTCTTTGCTCAATATTATTGATGAAATTTTAGATTTCTCAAAAATTGAGGCCAATAAACTCTCGCTAGAGCAAACAACCGTCTCTTTAGAGCGCATTGTCACTGGGGTGGGAGATACGCTGCAACCGTTGGCAGCGCGCAAGCAATTAATGTTGCATTGCCGTTGTGATCCCGAGTTACCTGAGTGGGTGTTGGCCGATCCAGTGCGGTTACGCCAAATTTTGTTGAATCTCACGGGTAATGCGGTGAAATTTACCCACAGCACAGAGCAGCGTTTAGGCTGGGTAAACGTGCGGGCGAATTGCCGCCATCTGGATGCGCAGTGTTGTCGGGTGCATTTCCAAGTCAGTGATAATGGGATTGGGATAAACTCGGAGCATCTGCCACGGTTATTTCAACCGTTCAGTCAGGCGGAACGTTCGACGACGCGGCGGTTTGGCGGGACGGGTTTAGGCTTATCGATCTGTGCGCGGCTGGTGGAGATGATGGGCGGCAAAATCACCGTCACCAGCCAACCTGGTGAAGGTTCAACGTTTGAATTTGAACTGACCTGCCAACGTGCGGTGGTGCCTGAGGAACACAAGGTCGAGTCGTTACCGACTAATCCGACCCCGGCGGTGGAGGTTCCCAGCATTGAAACGGCTCGTGCGTCGGGACAACTGATTTTGGTGGCCGAAGACAATGAAACCAACCGCATGGTCATTGGTTATCAACTCAAAGCATTGGGTTATGCGGCTGAAATGGTGAATGATGGTTTGCAAGCTTTAGAACGCTTAGGTACAGGGGGCTATGGGCTGTTGCTCAGCGACTACCAGATACCTGCACTCGATGGGTTAGCGCTGACGGCGGCGGTGCGCGAAATGGAGCGTTACAGCCCTAGTCCGCAGCGGCTGCCGATTATTATCCTCACGGCCAATGCACTCAAAGACGAAGCGGAGCGGTTTTTGCAAGCCGGTGCTGATGAGGTGCTGACCAAACCGGTCGTCTTGGACGATATGCGCCAGATACTCCAGCAACGGATGCCTATATCGCATCCTTAAATTAACAACTTATCTTAGAATTAATAATGGCTTATGTTGATCAATGCCCTAAACCAAAAACTTAGAAACTTGTGGTGGCATTTGCAATCCACATGGCGCATTGATCATGATCCGCATCAAGTGCTGGAAGATTCGCTGGCCTATCAGCACCAGCGCTTACAACAGATTATCCGGGCAACAGGTGTCGGCACTTGGGAGTGGAATGTTCAAACGGGTGAAGTCATTCTAGGGCCTAATTGGGCCGCGATGTTGGGGTACAGTCTTGCTGAACTGGCCCCGATTGGTTTAGATACTTGGGAGCGTTTGACTCATCCTGATGATTTAAAGCAAGCCTATGAGGCGATTGAGCGCCACTGGTTACGGCACACCGAGGACTATGAATGTGAAATGCGGATGCGCTGCAAATCTGGCCACTGGCTGTGGATTCAAGCGCGTGGTCAGGTGATATCGCGTACCGCTGACGGCGAACCGCTCTGGATGGTAGGGACGCATGCTGACATTACGGTACGCAAAAACACCGAAATTGCGTTGTATGAAAGTCGGGCGATGTATCAGCAACTGGTGGAAAAACAGCCCGATTTGATTTGTTGGTTTAAGCCGGATACGACGCTGACCTTTGTAAACTCAGCGTATGCAGAATTTTTTGCAACCACTCCAGAGCAATTGCTAGGCCAGCGGTTTATCAACTTTTTAAACCCAAAAGATCAGCTTGAGGCTCGGGAGTATCTTGCCAGTTTTACGCCCGCTCAAGCGGCGCAGCAATCAGAACATGTTACGCGGCGGGCTGATGGGGTAGAGCGTTGGCATTTATGGCGTGATTTCGCTTTTTTTGATGATCAAGAGCAATTGTTAAGTTTTCAATCGTTTGGGACGGACATCACCGATCGCAAACAGGCCGAAATGGCCTTGCAGTACAAGGAAACTCAACTGCGTAATATTTTAAGCAGTGTCGTCGATGCCATTCTGACCATTGATGCCCACTGCACCATTCTGTCGGTTAATGCAGCCACAGAACGGATGTTTGGTTATAGTGCTCAGGAACTCATCGGTGCCAATGTGGCATTGATTATGCCCAATCAAATGGGCCATCAACACGATCATTTTGTGCAGCGCTATCTGAGTGGGGGCGACGCTAAAATTATCGGTATTGGCCGTGAGGTGCAAGGTCGGCATCGTGATGGCTCCTGTTTTCCTGCCGAGTTAGCGATCAGCGAATTCGAGATGCAGGATCAGCGGTTTTTTACGGGCATTATTCGTGACATCAGTGAACATAAACATTATGAGGCCGAGCTGATTCGTGCCCGTGAAGCGGCTGAAGCGGCCAATCAGGCTAAATCGGCGTTTTTAGCGGCGATGAGCCATGAAATTCGCACCCCCATGAATGGAGTGATCGGTTTGGTCGATTTACTCCGGCGTTCGCCACTGAGTACCGATCAACAGACCATGCTGGCGACGATTAAAGATTCGGCGTTCTCGTTGTTGGGGGTTATTGATGAAATCTTGGATTTTTCTAAAATCGAAGCGGATAAACTCACATTGGAGCGTACTGCCGTATCCTTGGCGCAGATTGTCGAAGGGGTGGGGGATACGCTGCAACCCTTGGCCATGCGTAAGCAGTTGGTGCTGCACTATGAATATGATCCTGCACTGCCCGCATGGGTCTATGCCGACTCGGTGCGATTGCGGCAGATTCTGTTTAATTTGACGGGCAATGCAGTGAAATTTACTCACAGCGAACCATCGCGTTCGGGGTGGGTGCGCTTACGCGCGCGATGCCGTCATGTCGATACCCAGTGGTGCCGAGTGCATTTCCAAATCAGCGATAACGGCATCGGCATTGCTTCCGACAAACTATCGCAACTGTTCCAGCCCTTCAGTCAAGCGGAAAGCTCGACCACACGGCGGTTTGGCGGGACGGGTTTAGGCTTATCCATTTGTTCGCGGTTAGTCGCAATGATGGGAGGGCGGATCACGGTGACTAGCCAACTGGGTGAAGGCTCAACGTTTGAATTTGAATTGGAGTTTGAGCGTGCGGCGGCACCACCGAGCGATGAAGTCTTGCCTGTTGCTCACCACCTCGCTGAGTGGGGGGCGCAAGCCCCATCGGTTGACGTTGCCCGTTCCACCGGACAATTGATTTTGGTGGCCGAAGATAATGAAACCAACCAGACCGTTATCCGTTATCAATTGCATACTTTGGGTTATGCGGTTGAAATGGCGCAGGATGGTTTACAAGCCTTGGAGCGTTTGCGCACGGGGCAGTATGCGCTACTGTTGACCGATTATCACATGCCCAGTCTTGACGGACTGGCATTAATTGCCGCAGTGCGGGAAATGGAACGTTACAGTACCCAACATCTGCCTATCGTTATGTTGACGGCTAACGCGATTAAAGGCGAGGCTGAGCAGTTTTTAAGTGCCGGTGCCGATGAAGTGCTCACCAAGCCTGTAGTGTTGGACGATATGCAGCGGGTGTTGCGACGCTGGATGCCTGTGCCACTGCCCCAGCCGGAGTCCCCTGTGGCTACGTTAGATATGCAAGCCGAAGGTAGAGGGGACACGCATCAGCCGCCTGTTGATACCCGTGTTCTCGAACGGATTGTGGGCGATGATCCGGCCGTCGTCCATACGGTGTTGCAGGAATTTTTACACACGGCAACGGTAACTTTTGAACGTTTGCACACGGCCGATGGGGATGCAGCCATCATTCATCAACAGGCCCATCGGCTTAAATCTTCGGCACGTTCAGTCGGTGCTCTGCATCTGGGTGAACTGTGCCAAGCGTTAGAAGATGCAGGTCAGGCCGATGATGAAGCTGCTTTATCACCATTGTTGGCCAAACTGAATACGGAGTGGCGGGCTGTCGAGCAGTACCTCCACGGTTATATTCAATCTGCTGTGGATCATGGGAATAGTGATGACTGATCGACTGGATACTCTGCGTAAGCTTGCTGAGGCCGCCCTGCAAAGTGGCGAGACCCGCGTGCATAACATCCCCGATGTGTTAAAAACAGATATTAGTGCCTTGCTTGAAGAGCTGCGGATTTATCAGGCGGAATTGGAGTTACAAAATAGTGAGTTGATCGATACCCGTTCTAAAGTTGATCAGGCTCATGAGCATTATGCGCGCTTATTTAAGCATCTGCCGCTACCGGCTTTGGTCGTTGAACGCAGTGGTTTAATTAAGGAGTTTAACGAAGCGGCGTATCGGTGTTTGGATTTCACCTACTCCACCTTACGCGCCTACTCATCATTATTTCGCTTGCTGTCGAATCATGATGAAGCCACCACCCTGACCCTGACGTTGCAGGAAGCGGGGTTCAAGGTCGATGTAGGATCAACGCCGACCCTAAGTTTTCGCAATCGACAAGGGGAAGGGGTACCGTTCGCTGTCCACTGTTATCGGCTGGGAGAAGACGATAACTACCCGGATCATCGAGTGGTTTTATTAGTCAATCGCTCTATGGAAATGCAACTGGCTGCTCAAGGGGCACAATTTCGCACCGTGCTCAGTAGTGTGCTGGATGCGATTTTAACCACTGACGATCAAGGTTGCATCATATTGTTCAATCCTGCTGCGGAGCGTATGTTTGGTTACCGTGCCGCTGAGGTTAAGGGCGCTAATATTGCAATGCTGATGCCTGATGAAGTAGGGCACCGCCATAGTGACCTGATGCAACAGTATATGGAGTCAACCCGTGATGGCAATCGCAATGAAATTCGCCGTGAGGTGCAGGCGAAGCGACGGGATGGTTCAATCTTTCCTGCCGATATGGCCATCAATGAGTTTTGGATGGAGGGGCAGCGGTTTTTCACCAGTGTGATTCGTGATATCAGTGAACGTAAAAATTATGAAACCGAGTTGATTCTCGCCCGTGAAGCGGCGGAAGCGGCCAATCAGGCTAAATCAGCGTTTCTCGCGGCCATGAGCCACGAAATTCGCACCCCCATGAGTGGAATTATTGGTTTGGTGGATTTATTGAGTTTGTCGCCACTTAACCCTGATCAAGCGGCTATGGTTCCGAGAATTAAGGACTCGGCTTTTTCGCTATTAAGTATTATTGATGAAATATTGGATTTTTCCAAAATTGAAGCGAATAAACTGACCTTAGAGTACACGGCGGTGTCTTTGTCGCACCTGATGCAAGCGGTGTGCGGCACATTGCAGCCCCTGGCCGAACGCAAGCGTCTGAAGTTACACTGCCACTGTGATCCAGCGTTGCCCGAGTGGGTGTATGCCGACCCCGTGCGGCTACGGCAGATTTTATTTAATCTGACGGGTAATGCCCTAAAATTCACGTCCAGTACGCCTCGACATGTAGGACAGATTCGTTTGCAGGCGAACTGCCGTCACATCGATGCCCAACGCTGTCAAGTGCATTTTCACGTCAGCGATAACGGCATTGGCATCGATTCGGAGGTATTACCAAAATTATTTCAACCATTTAGTCAAGCAGAAAGCTCGACGACTCGGGAGTTTGGTGGTACGGGTTTAGGGCTATCCATCTGTGCGCGGCTGGTGGAAGTCATGGGCGGTAAGATTCGTGTCGATAGTCAGCGTGGGCAAGGTGCGACGTTTCATTTTGACTTGGAGTTTGAATGCGCTGAGGCTCCAGAACCGTCCATAGCTCAACATGTACCGACTCAAGCCCAGCAGATCCCCCTGGCCAAGGCACCCAGTGTTGAGGCGGCACGGGCGGCAGGACAACTGATTTTGGTGGCGGAAGACAACCCAACCAATCAGGCGGTTATTGCTTATCAACTGAATGCCTTAGGTTATGCGGCTGAGATGGTTGACAACGGTCTCCAAGCGTTGGAGCGACTGCGGATGGGGCGCTATGCCTTGCTGCTGACCGATTACCATATGCCTCATCTGGATGGTTTAGCCGTGATTGCCGCTGTGCGCGAAATTGAGCGCTGTAGCACAACACGTCATCTGCCCATTGTTGTGCTGACAGCCAATGCGATTAAAGGTGAGGCGGAGCGTTTCTTCGCTGTCGGTGCGGACGATGTGTTGACCAAACCCGTGGTTTTGGAAGATATGCAGCGTGTGTTGACCCAGCAGATGCCACCGGTGTGTACAGATACAGCGCCCGACCTAGGCTCTGACACCACTGCTCTGAGTTCAGAGATTGCAATGGCGGTGGATATCAGCGTACTCGAAAGTATTGTAGGGAATGATCCCAGCGTCATTCAAGCGGTGCTGCAAGAGTTTTTAAGCGCTACCACGGCGACAATGGAGTATTTACAACGCCCTGACTTGGACTTTGCGGTCATCAAGCAGCAGGCTCACCGGCTGAAATCATCAGCGCGTTCTGTCGGTGCCCTGCGTTTCGGTGAGCTCTGTCAAACTGTGGAAAACGCCGCTAAAGCTGAGGATACCCAGACATTACCAGCGTTATTAGCCGAGCTGCACACCGAGTGGTTGGCTGTGGAGCGCTGTGTTCGGGATACGATGATATAGCCATTGAGCGGTAGGTCGGGCAAAAGCGCAGCGTTGCCCGACATCATAGGCTATAGGCTTAAAGTGTTATTCCGGTATAGGCCAGCCCTGTTGCCAGCAGGTTGCGGTGACCGTATTGCGTAATAAACAGGCAATCGTCATGGGACCAACACCGCCGGGTACGGGCGTGATGGCTCCAGCGACTTCAGCGACTGCCGCAAAATCCACATCGCCGACCAGCCGGGTTTGATCGCCCTCGGTCACTCGGTTGATCCCCACATCGAGCACTGTGGCTCCCGGTTTGATCCAGTCCGCTTGTACCAACCCGGGTTGACCCACTGCCGTGACTACAATATCCGCACGGCGGCACACAGCGGGCAGATTCCGAGTGCGGGAATGGGCGATGGTGACAGTGCAATGCTCGGCTAGCAGCAGTTGCGCCATCGGTTTGCCCACAATATTGGAGCGCCCCAGCACTACGGCCTCCAGACCGGAGAGGTTGTCCAGGTGGTGGTGGAGTAACAGCAAGCAGCCCAGCGGGGTACAGGGGATTAATCTTGGTGCACCGAGGGTCAGCCGCCCGACATTAATCGGGTGGAAACCGTCCACGTCTTTGTCTGGATCGATGGCATTGAGCACAGCCATGCTGTCAATATGCCGAGGTAGGGGCAATTGCACTAAAATACCATTGATGGTCGGGTTGGCATTCAACTGGGTGACCACATCCAGCAGCTCACCTTGGGTCGTGGTACTCGGTAACGAATGCGTTGCGGGGCGTAAACCGCATTCCAGCGCTTGGCGGTGCTTATTGCGGACATAAATCTGGCTGGCGGCGTCATCCCCCACTAATACCACGGCTAAACCGGGCACCATCTGGTGCTGGCGTTGCAATTGCTTAACGTAGTCCTTCAATTGTGCGCGCAGATGGGCGGCAAACACCTTGCCGTTAATTAATTCAGCCATTGTTCAGTCCCAGGTTTGATCAGCAAGAAACAGCCAGGTTTCAACCACCGAGTCAGGATTCAGGGAAATGCTCTCAATGCCTTGCTGCATCAACCAACGGGCTAAATCGGGGTGATCCGAGGGGCCTTGGCCGCAGATACCGATGTATTTATTGTGGCGGCGACAGGCTTGAATCGCCATGGACAGCAATTGTTTAACTGCCGGATTGCGCTCATCGAACTGCTTGGCAACCAAACCTGAATCTCGATCCAGACCCAAAGTTAATTGGGTTAAGTCATTAGAACCGATTGAAAAGCCATCGAAGTGTTCTAGGAATGCGTCAGCGAGTAGGGCGTTCGAGGGCAATTCGCACATCATAATCAATTTTAGCCCATTTTCGCCCCGCACTAGGCCATTGGCAGCCAGTAACTCGACGACTTGGCGGGCTTCCTCAACCGTGCGCACAAAGGGCACCATAATCTGCACATTGGTCAAACCCATGGTGTCACGTACATATTTCAAAGCTCGGCATTCCAATTCAAAGCAATCACGGAAGGTTGCCGAAATATAGCGTGACGCGCCACGGAAGCCCAACATGGGGTTTTCTTCGTGGGGTTCATAACGCTCCCCGCCGATGAGATTGGCGTATTCATTGGATTTAAAATCGGATAAGCGCACGATCACCGGTTCCGGGGCAAAAGCCGCGCCCAGAGTGGCAATCCCTTCGGTTAATTTAGTGACAAAAAAAGCGACCGGATCGGTGTAACCGGCCATTTGCGGTTGAATCCGCGCTTGCAGTGGTTTGGGGAGTTCGGCAAATTCTAGCAGGGCTTTAGGATGAACCCCAATGGTGCGGTTGATGATGAATTCCAGTCGAGCTAAGCCAATGCCGTGATGGGGCAATCCGGCAAAGTCAAAAGCGCGATCCGGATTACCGACATTCATCATCAGTTTGAAGGGTAAGGGGGGCATTTTGTCGAGTTGGATTTCATTAACATTGAACTCAATCAAGCCCTCGTAAATGAACCCGGTATCACCTTCTGCACAAGATACGGTAAGAGCCTGCCCGTCTTTGAGGATGCGGGTAGCGTCGCCACACCCTACCACTGCGGGTATTCCCAGTTCACGGGCAATAATGGCCGCGTGACAGGTGCGCCCCCCCCTGTTGGTAACAATCGCTGAGGCGCGCTTCATAATGGGTTCCCAATCCGGATCGGTCATATCCGTCACTAGCACATCGCCAGGCTGCACCCGATGCATTTCGGCCACACTGCTGATTAACCGAGCCGGGCCGGCACCAATACGTTGGCCAATAGCACGCCCCTCACACAACACCGAGCTGCGTTGGCTGAGTTGATAGCGTTGTAGAACTTGGGTATTCGCACGACTTTTTACGGTCTCTGGGCGGGCTTGTAAAATATAAAGCTGTCCATCCACGCCGTCTTTTGCCCACTCAATGTCCATTGGGCGTTGATAATGCGCTTCAATGATCAGGGCTTGTTCAGCCAAACGGGTGATGTCGTCATCACTGAGTGAAAAACGCTGCCGTTCGTCTTCAGCAACGTCTACTGTGTGGACATGACGCCCCCAAGCCTCGCCGTCGTGATAGACCATTTTTATGGCTTTGCTGCCTAAATTACGCCGGAGAATGGCCGGTCGTTGGGCGCGTAATGTTGGCTTATGGACATAAAATTCATCAGGATTAACTGTGCCCTGCACCACGGTTTCACCCAATCCATAAGACGCTGTGATAAACACGGCATCCGCAAATCCCGATTCAGTGTCTAAGGTAAACATTACCCCTGAGGCACCGATATCAGCGCGTGCCATCTTTTGTACCCCCGCAGATAAGGCGACCATACCATGAGCAAAACCGTGATGAACCCGATAAGCAATGGCGCGGTCGTTATACAGCGAGGCAAAGACGTGCTTAATGGCCAACAGCACATCATCCAAGCCACGGACGTTGAGAAAGGTTTCCTGTTGGCCTGCAAACGACGCATCGGGTAAGTCTTCGGCAGTGGCTGAAGAGCGTACTGCAACGGCGAGTTCCCCTGAGCCTTGCGCTTGAAGTTGGTGGTAAGCTTGGGTGATGGCCTCAACCAGAGGCTGTTGTAATGGGGCTTCGATGACCCATTCGCGGATGGTGTGACCGGTGCGCGTTAACGCTGCGACATCTTCAATGTCGAGAGTATTGAGAGCCGCGTCAATCCTTGCGGTCAGTTGGTTGATGGCAAGAAACTCGCGATAAGCGTCTGCTGTGGTAGCGAAGCCACCAGGCACACAGACTCCTGCAGCGGCTAATTGACTGATCATCTCGCCTAATGATGCATTTTTGCCGCCGACCCGTTCTACATCGCGCATACTGAGGGTTTCAAACCACATCACATAGTCCACAACAACTGTTCCTAAAAACCTAAACAAAGTTGCTCAGGATGGTTTTTCGGTAATTCGCTCTCCGTTGATAACACCCTTGCGGGCGAGCAACTGGAGTCCGGGTTGAGCAGTCCCAACCGAATGG
>PWUP01000197.1 GCA_003562535.1 Gammaproteobacteria bacterium
ATAACTGCGGCTCAGACGGCACCTGTGCAACGGTCATCCTATTGGCAGTACGTTCGACCCGCTGGGCTAAAGAGGAGCCGTTAGTCTCTACCGTAATTTCTGGGTCGCGTACCGTCTCTGGGGTCGCACAGGCCGTCATCACCACAATAAGGGCACCGATGACTAACCCACGATTAATAATTGACAAAACCTATCTCCCAAATTGAGTGTTTTGAGCGGACCATTGCATGGATAAAACTCATCAGCAAACTCATTATTATCCGTTGGCCGCTGGTGCTTGCGCATCGTCATCGGCCACTTCCTCTATCGGCTCAAAACCTGGTGTCCGTTCTAAAGTGGGTTGACGCAAATTACGCATGAGCGGCAATACCCGCTGACGATCACCGCGAGTCAGACGAACGTGCTCGGCTGAGATGGCCTCAAGACGCCAACGAGCCACGCTGTCACCAATTTGCAATCGACTGACTCGTCTTGAATCATCTTCTCTGATCAAAGCTCGCATCCCCTCTGGCATCATGATGATGCCCACTAAGCTCAAAGCTTCATCCGCTACAGGGGTGGGTTCCGGCTCCGGCTCTGGAAGTCGTTCGACTCCCGATGTGGGTGGTCGGCGAGTTGGGTAAAACAACGGGCGTTCTATCAAGTTGTCGTAATTTTGCAGATCGGCTACTAGAGTTGCTATACGTTCAGAACCTAGGGGCATCATTATGACGTCCTCACTCCCAGGGAGTGCAATGACCGGTAGTTTAGCTGGATTCCACCATTGATAGGCTATCCACACCAGCAGACCTAACCACCCTAACAGGAGAGCGGTACTGAGTATTCGCACGCGAGTCATTGCACACCTAAACCGATTGCATATAGCCGGAGACTTCCGCTTGGATAATAAGTTGGGTCACATTGATGACTTGCTGATCAGCCCGTGTCGCCCCACGCACACGCTCACGTACCGTTCTTGAACGAATTTGCAAGTTATCGATGAACAACAGGGGTTCGGCAGATTCCAGTTCATACAGTGTGCGTTGCAATGTTTCAGCACTACCGACCCATTGCACTCGCACAGCCACGCGCACCAAACGCTCGTGCTCACTAGCAGGCAGTATCTGGCTACTGGCTAAACTGCCACCATGATTTTGAATCAGTTGACTGATCTGTTGCTGTAATGCCGTGGCGGCCAACGTGGGTGTGGTATGCGGCAAATAATAATCCTGATCGGCTTGCTGAGTCCGAATGTGCAGCAAGTGCGCTTCTATTGCTGCTTGGCTCGCCAATAAACGCTCATAGCGCTGTAGCCGATCTTGTAATTCAAGTTGAACCTGCTGATACATCTGATAGCGGCCTAACCAAAAGTGATTAAATACATTATAAGCGGTAGCCAGCAATAGCAGTAACAACAATACGGCAACTAAACGATGGGCAGCGGGTGACATTAACCCTCCCCCTGTGCAAAGGGAATGATTAAATAGAATCGGTCTCGGTTACTGCGTGGATCTTTAGTGATCGGTGCTCCAAAACTGGCACCTCGAAATAACGGTGAGTTTTCAACTTGAGCCAGCAATGCCCCGGCATCTTGGGATTCACCGCGCACTTCAACCCGGGTCTCACGCAGATCAAGCTGCTCGACCCAAGTATGATCGGGCAATAATTCGGTCAATTCCCGCAAAATATTAATTGTCGGCGGACGCGCTTGACGGCGTTCGGCTAAAAACTGACTGGACACAATAGCCTGATCGAGCTGTTCACGCAAAATCAACACCTGTTCGGCTTGGCGTTGTGCAGAATCAACTTGAGGCATAAGAGTGATAACAAGCTGCCGCTGTTGCCATAAGGGCACGATTAACGCAGCGCATAAGGTCAGAACCACAGCAAGCAGCAAACCCGTTTGCACCCGATTTATGGCGCTGTGCCGACGCGGGCGTTGGTCACTGGGCAACACATCAATACCACTGTGATCACCCGCTAGCGTCACGCGCTGGGGACGTACCCCCTGTTTGCGCAGTCGCGCTAATAAGGCATCAAGTTCGCTGCGTAATACCCAAGCAAAGCGCACTTGCCTACTGCGTTGATCCGGCTGATAGTGGAGGGGGCGCGCATCGAAATAGATTTGATCCGCAGGGAATGGCGTCAGGCGGTCGAGTTGATAGGTGATGACTTGGCGTAGATTGCGCTCAGCCGCCACGGGTAAAGTGAGGGTTTGGGTCAATATCTGAGCCGAGGTCAGTTGTAACACGACCTCCCGCCCTTGTGGTGCCGGGACATCCAAGGCGTTGTTATCCAACAGCGCGATTGGGTAACGCACTAACTCCTGTTGATGCCTAGCACCGACACGTTCGCTAAAGACCAGATCGCTGCCAACCGCTTCAATAAGCAGTTCTACGGGCGGCGGATTGAGCTTGGCCTGCCACTGAGCGGGCAGACACAGCACTAAGCCTTGCCACCACCACCGCAGCAAGGCCTGCACACTTAGGGACTCTTGCCCGGTTAAACGACTTAGACGGTGGGCAATTAACGCGTTCAAAAACGATTCGCTCCTAATCATAAGACGGGGCTGGCGTGAGACGCTGCAATGGATCTTCGCGCCAAACAGATAAGCCAGATAAAGCGCCCCGACGACCTTGACCCGCCAACACGGCTTCAGCCTGCACGGTGGCTCCCGTTGTCGTCAGCACTTTAACCTGAACATGATACACACCACTGGGGCCAACATGAAATGCCCCTGCGTAGGGAAAAGGGGGTAAAGGCTGTTCAGGCTGCAATTCCCAGTGCTCATGACGTTGTTGTAGATACTCGTCAACCAGAGCCGGATCGACATTGGGTAGAGCATATAATACCTTAGCCGGAGCGGCTTCTGGATTAATACCCGCTTGATAGGAATGCACGGTTAGGGCTGCAGCAATGCGCAGGTACAGTGCTTCATCCATATCCAATACTTGTTGCAACTCATCAACACTTTCAAACGGGGCGTTTTTGGGGGGCGGGCGACCGACTAGCGCATAATCGGAACTTTCCGCCCCTTGAGGACGCCGCAAGTCATCGGGATCGCGGAAATCTTCGATTTTATCCAATAAAGCCTCAGCGTCCTCCTCGTCTAAGCCACCCGCAGTCATGAGCAGACCCTTAAATAACTCACGATCAGCATGATTAATATCAATTTTACCACTGGCATCACGCAGGGTAATCGCCACCGGCACGCCATCGAATGTCCAGTCATACACCCGACCGTCGGCTGGCCAAGGCTGTTCGGGCAGGGGGTTGAGTTGCCGGTACAGCGCATAAAACATGCCCGCCTCAGCAGCGGCCAGAGCCTGAGCACGGTCTATGCTATGGGTCACTAAGCGGGTCTCAATGCGGGTGGTATCAATAAAACTGCTGGCCATAATGGCCAGCAACATCACCACCCATAACACCATGACCAAGGCCAGCCCACGTTCTGCCCTACCCTGCCTGTTCATCAATCTTGCAAGGCCACAGTTAGGGGTGGCCAGGCGTGACCGGCATGAGTGATCTGCAGGCTGACCAACTGCGGGCGCTGCTGAATCGAGTCCCAGGAGTCATACCATTGCGGCTCTTGGCCGTTTTCGCTAATGCCATAGTAGCGGATGCTGAACTCCTCCACCTGCTCTAATAAGACGGTATCACCGACATGATCTGGGTCTATCACCACATCCTCTACACCATCACCAGGACGGTAGGGAAACCAGCGCAGGCGTAGATAGCGGTGTTCTGGCCAGTCCAGCTCCAATACATACAATCCCCCCAAACCGAGATGGGTCAGCATCGGCGTCACCCAGATTAACTGCTCAGCCTCGCCGGAAAAATACACCTGCTGCTGACCGCTGGCTACATCATTGCGATATACCGTGCGCGATTGGCGTAAGCGCGTCCGCAAAAAGTCTGCGGTGAGCCGCACTGTGTTGACCGTTTCTAACCGTTCACTGCCTCGTGTCCAGCCTTGAATGGCGGTGTTCAGCCCACCGTATAATACCCCCATGAGTAAGGCCAGCAGGGTCATGGCGATCAGCAGTTCCAATAGGGTAAAGCCACGCTGTTTCATCAGTTTTCTCCGCGAGAGACCCCGTCCTTCAGGGCGGGGAGGGATAGGGCATCGTGCGTAGCACGATCACACGGCCCGGCTCGCGTCCTCCTGTATCGGTTTGGGGTGAAAGGTATAGCCATAGCCGTCCGCCCGTTGCAGCAGACGGCAGTGGCGGTGTGAAATGCCTTGGACTAC
>PWUP01000165.1 GCA_003562535.1 Gammaproteobacteria bacterium
GACATTCTGTTAGCGACCCGAACTTGGATCACCCAAGTTTTCGATTGGTTTTTATTGTCCAGCGGCAATATTTTTGTTCTGTTTTGCTTGATTTTGATTGTGTTGCCGGTCGGTAGCATCCGCATTGGTGGGCAAGAAGCGACCCCAGATTTCTCGCGTATGTCTTGGTTTGCCATGCTGTTTGCTGCGGGTATGGGGATCGGCCTGATGTTTTGGAGTGTGGCTGAACCGGTCGGGTATTATACCGAATGGTTTGGCACCCCGTTGAACGTGGCCGGTGGCACTGAAGAAGCCAAAGCAGCGGCTTTGGGTGCAACCATGTACCACTGGGGTCTGCATCCTTGGGCGATCTACGGCGTGGTGGCCTTGTCCTTGGCCTTTTTTACCTATAATAAAGGCTTGCCTCTGACCATCCGTTCAACCTTCTACCCCTTATTAGGTGATCGCGTCTGGGGGCCGATCGGTCATGTGATCGACACCTTAGCGGTGATTGCCACCGTGTTTGGTCTGGCGACTTCCCTAGGTTTTGGTGCCCAACAGGCGGCAGGTGGCCTAGAATTTCTATTTGGCATTTCCAGTGGTCTGACCACACAAATCGTCATCATTGTGGGTGTGACCCTGGTCGCGCTGGTTTCGGTAGTGCGCGGGATCGATGGCGGTGTGAAAGTGCTGAGCAATATCAATATGGTGTTTGCCGCCTTGCTGCTGCTGTTTGTCATGGTCGCGGGTTCTCTTGTAGCCTTGATCGCTAATATTGGCACCACGGCAACGGCCTATTTTGACTACCTCCTGCCCTTGAGTAATCCGGTCGGTCGGGACGATGAGACCTTCTATCACGGCTGGACCATATTCTATTGGGCGTGGTGGATTTCCTGGTCGCCTTTTGTGGGCATGTTCATTGCCCGGGTATCGCGGGGACGCACAGTGCGTGAATTCTTAATCGCTGTGTTAGTGGTACCTACACTGGTCACTATTTTGTGGATGAGCGCCTTTGGCGGTAATGGATTAGAGCAAAGCATCGCCGGTGTCGGTGCTTTAGCCGAGGGAATTGGTAATTCCTCGCTGGCGCTGTTCCAGATGCTGGAAAACCTGCCCTTGACCGCGATCACCTCTTTCTTGGCCATTGTGCTGGTCTTGGTGTTTTTCGTCACCTCCTCGGACTCTGGGTCGCTGGTGGTGGACAGCATCACTTCGGGCGGTCTCACCAATGCCCCAACCGCACAACGGGTGTTTTGGGTGATCGTCGAAGGCACAATTGCTGGAGTGCTGTTGACCGTCGGCGGTGCCAATGCCTTATCCGCCCTGCAAGCGGGGGCCGTAAGCACGGGCTTGCCGTTTACCATTGTGTTACTGCTGATGTGCGTGGCCTTGGCTAAAGGTCTGACGCATGAGCGTAAGCTGCTCAAGCTCAGTCGTTAATCAATGTGATGACCCCCTCACCCTAGCCCTCTCCCTTTGGGAGAGGTGCTGACTAAGCGTTCAGTTCCCTTAAACTCCCTCTCCCTGTGGGAGAGGGTGGGGGTGAGGGGATGTAAATTGGGTAGGGCGGCTTCAACGCCCCAGCAACACATAAATCGCCCCCGTGCCACCGTCCATCGGTCGTGCCGAACAAAAGGCGAGAATATCGTCACGTTGTCGCAGCCAGGTGTTGACTTTAGTTTTAATCACCGGCCCTTTATGCCGTGAGCGCAGTCCTTTGCCATGAATAATACGCACACAAGTTATATGTTCGCGTTTAGCGGTGTACAAAAAGTGCAACAGAGCCTGGCGGGCCGTGGCGACGTTCATCCCATGTAAATCCAATACCGCGCTGACCCGATACTGCCCCCGCCGCAGTTTACGCAGCACATTATTTTGTACCCCATCACGGCGGTAATACAGTTCTTCGCCGGTATCCAGTTCATCCGGTTCTTCCGGCCAACTCAGTAGCTCGTCAACGACTTGGCGCTCATCGTCTTGGCTTAAACGGGGCTCGGGGCGGGGGCGGTGGTTATGTTCAACACGATCATGAGGTACTGGGCGCACCGATCCCACAGTTTCGCGGAATAGAATCCGGTCTTCGGGAGAGAGTTTTGCGTATCGAGTCATTGGGAAACGGGTTGCCATTAGTGGGCTTTACGGAAATAATAGCTTAATCAGCTTCAATGATCATGCTTGCGGGTTGGACTCGCAGTGCTGATTAGGGTTGCGTAGCCTCTAACACATGAGCGGTACAATGATTATTTTGGTCAGTAATGATGATGGTTATCAAGCTGCAGGCATCCGCCACTTGGCAGCGGCTTTGGGCACGGTTGCCCGAGTCATCGTCGTCGCGCCGGATCGCGACCGCAGTGGCGCGAGCAATTCATTGAATTTGCGCCGCCCGTTATACGTTACCCGTCACGAAAATGGGTTTTACAGCATCGAAGCCGGTACACCGACCGATTGTGTGCATTTGGCCATAACTGGGCTGTTGGAAGAAGAGCCGGATATGGTGGTTTCCGGTATCAATGCGGGTGCCAATATGGGGGATGATGTGATTTATTCAGGCACGGTTGCGGCGGCGATGGAAGGGCGGTTTTTAGGGTTGCCGGCCATCGCTGTGTCTATGGTGGGAGCCAATCCGCAGAATTATTCAACCGCAGCGCAAGTGGCCCGGCACTTAGTCACCTATTTGGGCGAAAAACCCCTACCACCGGATACGATTTTGAATGTCAATGTCCCCGATTTGCCTTGGGATGAACTGGTTGGTTTTAAAGCCACCCGCTTGGGTAATCGGCATCGTGCCGAACCTTCAATCCGTGCGGCTGATCCCCGCAATCGACCGATTTACTGGATCGGTCCGGCTGGCCCCGAACAAGACGCTGGCCCAGGGACGGATTTCCATGCCGTGCGTACCGGTTATGTTTCCGTGACACCGCTGACCGTTGACTTAACCCGCCACAGTGCTTTGGAGCCACTGTCCGGCTGGCTGGATGGCTTATGAACCCATCATCCGGTTTAGGCATGACCTCATTGCGAGCCAGGCAGCGCTTGATCAAACGCCTGCAGCAGATGGGGGTCAGTGATCCACGGGTATTGGAAGTGATACGCGACACCCCGCGCCATTTATTCCTTGATGAGGCGTTAGCGAGTCGGGCTTATGAAGACACCGCCTTGCCGATTGGTTTGGGGCAAACCCTGTCACAACCGTTTGTCGTTGCACGGATGACGGAAGTTTTATTGCGGGATGGTGTACCCGACAAGGTGTTGGAAATCGGTACCGGCTCAGGCTATCAAACCGCTGTGCTCGCTCAATTGGTGCCACAGGTCTATTCCGTAGAGCGCATTAGCCGCTTATTGGAGCGCGCCCGTGAACAACTGCGCGATCTGGGTTTGCATAATGTGCGCTTGAAATACGCCGATGGTCATCACGGTTGGCCACGCTATGCGCCCTTTGATGCGATTATTGTTACGGCGGCTGCTGCGCACGTTCCGCCCGAGTTGTTGCAACAACTGGCCGTAGGGGGGCGTTTGGTGGCGCCTGTAGGGCCGGCGTATTCCCAGCAATTGGAAGTGTATGAACGGCGTGCCAGTGGCATGCACCATTATTCACTGGGTGGGGTCAGTTTTGTCCCCTTATTGGAGGGATTAGAGTAATGGCCCCGTTTGCCCTGCTGTATGGGCGGGTGATGAGCTGGTCACGCCATCGCCATGCGCCGTATTATTTAGGTGCTTTGAGCTTCGCCGAATCCTCGTTTTTCCCCATCCCCCCTGATGTCATGCTGGCTCCGATGGCCTTGGCGCGTCCACAATACGCTTGGTTTTTTGCGCTAATCACCACTGTGACCTCCGTATTGGGGGGGGTGTTAGGTTATCTGATTGGCCTTTACCTGCTGGAACTGGTCGAGCCTTTATTGCACCAACTGGGCTATTGGGACGGTTATTTACAAGCGGTGGAATGGTTTGCCGTTTGGGGATTTTGGGCGGTATTCTTGGCCGGGTTTTCGCCGATACCCTATAAAGTGTTCACGATTGGCGCAGGGGCTGTGGCGATGGCGCTGCCCCTGTTTGTGCTCGCGTCATTGATTGGACGGGGTGCGCGGTTTTTTTTGGTTGCGGGTCTGATGCGCTGGGGCGGGGTACGCATGGAAGCGCTGCTGTACACTTATGTGGAGCGCTTAGGCTGGGCAACCGTGATTTTGGCTGTCGTGCTGTATGTTTGGATTAACCTATGATTAAGCCAGTGTTGCTTTTCGTGTTGGTGGTTGTGCTGACTGCATGTACCTGGACAGGGGGTGAGCAGTTAGACGCATCCCGCCCTGCCATTCATGTCGTCGAGCGGGGTGAAAATTTATTCCGCATTGCTTGGCGTTATGGGCTGGATTATCGCGATATAGCGACGTGGAACGAACTGGACTCGCCCGATTTGATTTTGGCGGGTCAACGTCTGCGCCTTCATCCACCGGGTATTTCACGGCGGGAGATTCAACTGGCCAGCCGTGCTCCAGCGGCTCCGGCGGTCAGCCCGAACACCACACCAGCGACCAATGCCCGTGCGGCGCCTGTAGCGGCTGCGCGTCCAAATCGTCAGCCGAGTTCCAGCTCAAACCGCAGCGGTTCCGGGGATTGGCAATGGCCCACTGAGGGACAGGTTGTGGGCCGTTTTAATCCCAATCAGCCCGGTCGCAAAGGCATACAAATTAGCGCGACTCCTAGCCAAACGGTACGCGCCGCATCAGCCGGTGAGATTGTGTATCGTGGCTCAGGGTTACGGGGTTATGGTCGGTTGCTGGTGGTCAAACATTCAAGCAGCACCTTAAGCGCTTATGGTCATTTGGGACGGATTTTCGTCGCTGAAGGGGATCGCGTTGAGAAAGGTCAGGCGATTGCCGAGCTTGCAGATACGGGATCAGCGGCTATACTGCACTTTGAAATCCGTAAAAACGGTCAGCCGGTCGATCCCATGCCCTATTTATCCGGCTAATGACACCACTAAATCAACTAATCAGAATCAAACAACTGCACTAACCAGAGGAAAAACTTTCGCCTATACGCTCTATTAGTGATAACCACTCAGGAGGTCGGTCATGGTTCAATCCATACAACCGGTTGTACATGAGCATCCACAACAGGTGGGTGTGTTTGCGGGGGAGAATGAGTGGGTCACGAGCGAGCGGAGTCGTCGGCCCGGTATTGAGGAGTTGGACACCACACGGATGTATTTGCGTCAGATCGGACGTAAACCGTTGTTGACGGCGGAGCAAGAAGTGTATTTTGCTCGTTTAGCCCAACAGGGTGATGTTCAGGCGCGCAATCATATAGTGGAAAGCAATTTGCGCTTAGTGGTTAAAATTGCGCGCCGCTATACTCATCGGGGCTTGACCCTGTTGGATCTGATTGAAGAAGGTAATTTAGGTCTGATTCATGCGGTCGGTAAATTTGATCCTGAACTCGGGTTTCGTTTTTCGACGTATGCCACATGGTGGATTCGCCATCATATTGAGTGCGCGATTAGCAACCAGTCGCGCCCCGTGCGCTTGCCGCTGAATATCGCCAAGGAGATTAATCTGCTGCTACGTACCTTGCAGCAGTTGGCGCAACGCTTGGATCGTGAACCGACGCTTGAGGATGTCGCGGTTGCCTTGGGACGCGATGTGGATGCGATAAAAAGCACTTTAGCCATTAATGAGCGCGTTAGTCTAGCTTACAGTAAGTTCGGCACTGATGAGTCGCGACCATTGCTCGATACCCTAGCGGCTGATCAAGAGCTTGAGCCATTGCATGTGCTGCAGCAAGCCGATTTAATGAATCAGATCGAGGTTTGGCTCAAGCAACTGACGGAGAAGCAGCGCGCGGTCATCATGCGGCGTTTTGGGCTGAACGGTCACGCGCGAGCCACACTTGCTGAAATTAGCGCGGAGATTGGCTTAACTCGCGAGCGGGTTCGCCAGATTCAAATCACCGCACTGCGGCGTATTCGGCAGATGCTGGAGACGGGGTAATGTTTATGCTATGTTGCACCTGCATATTGCAACTTAACAAGCCTGTGAATTATTAATGTCAGAGACCCAACTTGCCGACACCCCCTTGCCTAACACCCGCTATTGGGCCGTCAAGGGGGTTATGGAACACACGTTACGTGAGTCACTTGCTAACGAGATTCATGCCCGCCCGCCCCCGTCGCTGACCGCGCCGTGCCGTATTTCATTTCTGGCCTTGACCTCTGGTGAACGGGGGGGGCAACGTGACCGCGACCATGTCGTCGATTTGTGTCGGCGTTTTGGGGTTGCTGAACCCCCACCAGCGGCCATTTTTTGGCATGTGGATGTCGGGCCGTTTCGGCTGAATTGGGAACGTCACAATGAATTTTCCGCCTACTGGTTTATCCGTCAAGGAGCGATTGTCCACCCCTTTCGGGATTGTGTTATCGAACGGGTACCTGCCGATTGGCTGGCCGATTTAGCCGGCGAATTGCTGGTCGCGACGCATCTGGAATTAGAACACCAGGACGCTCCCGAACGCGGTAACGATGACCTGAATGAACTGTTTGCCTCAGACAACTTGGCCGCCAGTATTGTGGCGGGGGGGTCAGCACGGGTGTGGACGGATTTTCGCCTCCAAGGCGATGGGTTCAGCCGTATATTGGTGCGTGATCAAAACCTGACCCCACGCCAAGCCGGTCGTTTAGCGCAGCGGTTGTTCGAAATTGAGACCTATCGGATGATGGCCTTATTGGGCTTTCCCTTGGCTCGACAGGTGAGCGCCCAAGTCAGTGACGCCGAAGCGGGTTTGGCGCAGTTAACCGAACGGCTGTCGTCCAGTGAAGGCACCAGCAGCGACCCCGAACTCTTGGATCAGGTGACTGCGTTGGCCGCTGAGGTTGAGCGTTTGTCAGCAGCCGTTAATTATCGTTTTAATGCCACCCGTGCTTACCACGCTTTGGTACAACGGCGCTTTCAACACTTGCGTGAGCAGCGTTTTGAGGGACGTTCCACCCTCCAAGAATTCATGGATCGGCGCTTATCACCGGCCATGCGCACCTGTGATTCAGTGGCTGAACGGCTAGCGATTTTATCCGAACGGGTAGGACGTGCAGCGAATTTGCTGCGTACCCGAGTGGATGTGGCGGTCTCGCAGCAAAACCGCGACCTATTGGCCTCGATGGATCGGCGCGCGCAGATTCAACTGCGCTTGCAAGAAACCGTAGAGGGCTTATCCGTCGTGGTACTGAGCTACTATCTCAGTAGCTTACTTGGCTACGGTTTCAAGTCCCTAGAGCAGGCTGGAGTGCCCATCAATGCCACTTTGGCCACGGGTTTGGCCGTGCCGGTTGTGGTGCTCACCATCTGGTTTGGGATGCGCCGGCTACGCAGTAAAATGCTGGCCGACGATTAAACGTCTAAACGTCGGCATCCGGCCACGGGCCGGGCGGACGGCGGGGCAGGTAGCGGGTTTCGGTTGTTTCGGTGTCAATCCGAAATCCCCGCGCTTGGTAATTGGCCAAGGCGTGGGGATGATCCAGACTACAGGTATTCACGGTCACTTGCTCCGGTTGGCCGTGCCAGGCGCGGCGGACGGCATGGCTGAGCAACACCCCACCAAAGCCTTGACCGACACATTGCGGCATCAGTCCAAAGTAGGCGATGTTCATGGTGCGTGCGTCATCTTTGGGCTGCAATTCATAGAATCCTGCAGGGGTTCCGCAGTGGTAGGCCACCCAAGTTTCCGCGCCTGGGCGCTCCAACCAGCGCTGCCAATCACTGTAGCGCCAATTTAAGCGATCCATCCAATACCATGCTCCCCCCACGGCAGTGTATAAAAACCGATTCAGTGCCGGTGACGGTATCTCCGCTTGGATGATTGCTAAATCATCACGCTCAGGTTTTAACTGAGCGTGTTGTAGTGAGGTCATGGACAAATAATGCACAACCACTCGAACCCGTCTCATCATTAACCAACCACCCGCCAGTGAATCAAGTAATCCAGTCGAGCGTATAGGCATGGCCGTTTCCAGGTTTGGTGGCGACGAGGGGGATCACTACACGCCTTTGGACTGTTAAGCATAATCCAGCTTCCAACCGACTTTGCGCAGATACTCCGCCTCAGTGGCCAGATCCGCCGCAGTCAGCGGATGATCACGCAACCAACCTGCAGGAAAGTTCAAGCGCACACCACTTTTTTTGGCTTTGACTTGTATCTCCGGCAATACCTTACGGCGATGGCCGCGATGCAGCAATACCGCCAAGCGCAGCAATACCGCCAAGCGCTGCACTGGTGACTGCAAATCATCCGGCAGCTCACGAAACACTTTACGAGGAAATTTACGCCGATGGCTATAGATTAAGGCCGCGATACGCTGCTGCTCACCACTCGAAAAGCCGGGCAAATCAGAATGGCGTACAATATACGCCCCGTGGCGATGGTAGCGGCTGTGGGCAATGGACAGGCCAATCTCATGTACTTGTGCGGCCCAGGCTAACTCATCGGCAAACCGGCTGTCCTGCAACCCCCAAGGTTTAGCGACCTGCTGATAAAGATCATGCACCGTAGCCACTACCCGTTTCGCTTGGGCTTTATCCACCGCATAGCGTTCGGAGAGCATCGTGATGGTGCGTTGACGTACATCTTCTTGACGGCTGCGCCCGAGCAGATCATAGATGACACCTTCACGCAGCGCACCCTCGGCCACATCGAGACGTTCAATACCTAGCGCCTCAACCACCCCATGTAACACCACAAAACCACCGGTCAGCACGCTCGCCCGTTCGCTACTCAACGCCCAGCGGTCAGCAATGGCCTGAGTGCAGGAGCCGGTCTCCAATAACGCTGTGCGTAACTGCCCCAAAGCTTCACGGGTAATGCCTTCCTCACACCAGCCCTCACTCACTACAATGTCGCGGATGGTGCGAATCGTACCAGACGCCCCCATAACCGCCGCCCAGCCCAGGCTTTGATAGGCTTCCAGTACCGATTCCATCTCTAACTGCACGGCCAGCTCGGCATTGGCTAACGCCGCTTCGCGGGCGGATTGATCGCCGGTCACAAACGCTTTACGCCAGAAATAGCGCCGCGTCATGCTGACACAGCCCATATTCAGGCTCTGTAACTGCAAGGGTTTAAACCCCTCGCCGATGATCAACTCGGTGCTCCCACCCCCGATGTCGATCACCAAACGCCGTCCATCCACCCCAGCACTGGTATGGGCAATGCCAAGATAAATCAGTCGCGCTTCCTCAATACCGCTGATCACTTCAATCGGATGTCCGACCACCCGTTCAGCTCGCGCTAAAAACGCCGCCCCATTACGCGCCTGACGCAGGGTATTGGTGCCGACGATACGCACTTTGGACTCAGGCATATCGCGTAGCCGTTGACTGAACCGACCCAAACAGGCCAAAGCCCGCTGGCGAGCGGCTCGACTGAGAGTATTTTGATCATCCAGACCTGCTGCCAATTGCACCATTTCCTTAAAACGATCAATAATTTGCAAATTTCCATTAACTTCGCGGGCAATAATCATGTGAAAACTATTGGAACCCAAATCAATAGCAGCAATGGTGGAAGTGGGCATATAAAACGAGCTCCTAAGGTTAAACAGTGGTCACAGAATACGGTATCTTTGAGCTTTAAAACACCCAACACAGGAAATTTTCATGAGTCCCACGCGACACTGCCGATTACTAATCTTAGGCTCAGGCCCTGCAGGCTATACGGCCGCCGTCTATGCCGCCCGTGCCAACCTAACGCCGGTAATGATTACTGGTGTGCAGCCCGGCGGGCAATTGACCCAAACCACCGATGTCGATAATTGGCCCGGTGATGCCGAGGGCGTCCAAGGCCCAGAACTGATGGAGCGTATGCTGAAACACGCTCAACGCTTCGACACCGAGGTCATTTTTGATCACATCCACCGTGCTGAACTCAGCCAACGCCCCTTGCGTTTGGTCGGCGACAGCGGCACGTATACTTGTGATGCCTTGATTATTGCCACCGGAGCCAGCGCCCGTTATCTGGGGCTGGAATCAGAACAAGCGTTTATGGGGCGTGGCGTCTCAGCCTGTGCCACCTGCGATGGGTTTTTCTACCGCAATCGCAAGGTGATGGTCATCGGTGGCGGCAATACCGCTGTCGAAGAAGCGCTGTATCTAGCTAATATCGCGTCTGAAGTCATCCTCGTCCATCGCCGTCAGCAGTTTCGCGCTGAAAAAATCATGCTCAATCGGCTGCAAGAGCGGGTCACTAATGGCAATATCCGTCTGCAACTGGATTGCGTTCTCGATGAAGTATTAGGTGACTCCAGTGGTGTGACCGGCGCACGGATTCGCAATGTCCACACCGGCAGCACGGAACACTTTGATGTGCACGGCATCTTCATCGCCATCGGTCACACCCCCAATACTGAGTTATTCGCAGGCCAATTGGCTATGCAGGGGGGCTATATTACCGTACACGGCGGTTCACAGGGTAACGCCACCGCCACCAGCATCCCTGGGGTCTTTGCGGCAGGCGATGTCATGGATCATGTGTACCGCCAAGCCATCACCTCAGCCGGTAGCGGTTGCATGGCGGCTTTGGATGCCGAACGTTATTTGGATAGCGCTCACACCTGACCCCCATACACTCGATTACGCCCGGCCTGTTTAGCAGCGTACAACGCCTGATCGGCATGGCTAAACAACTGATCTAGGGTAGGCACTGTAGTCGCATGAGCCTCGGTACTGGCAAAACCAATGGTGGTGCGTAAACCAAAAGGCTGCCCTTGATCATCCGCGACTTTAGCCTGTTGCACGGCATGGCGAACCCGTTCCGCCACGGCTTGAGCGGTGGCGTAGCCATCGGGCAGTAATACGACAAATTCATCTCCGCCCCAACGCCCGAAAATGTCCATATCGCGCAACACCTCCTCGTAGAACGGCTTACGCGCCAACACCAAGGCATTATGATCAATGATGGCAATACTGGCTTGCGGGGGAATATCAATTTTTGCTAGCCAGCGAGCAAAAAACTCCAGATCCACGCCAATGGCAACCATACCGATGAATGCATCGCTGGCATGAGGCAAACGCCGAGCTTGAGTGACATTGAATTGCCCAGTATTGCTGACATATCCCAAACTCACGAAGGTGTGCCGCGTGGGATGATCACGCAATGCCTGACAGTATTCACGCTCACTGGCATCAAAGCCGACATGGGCGTTAGTATGGGTCACTCGGCACTCGGCATCGAAGGCACCGACTAAAAACGCATGCGGTACCGTCGCTTTTTTATCAAGCAATAGCTCAGTGAGGCGCTGCTGGCGGTGCGGATCAGGATGAGGGTACAGCAACTCAGCAGGATCGACATGACCAGCGATGTCACGCAGCACATAGTCCGATGCGGCAAAAGCCCCGATGATCCACTCGGCAATTAAATCGCTGCTGTGCCGCAGTGAGCGTTGCGCGTACTCTTGGGCATGTTGATAGCTGTAGTGTACGCTGAAGGCGATCAACGCGCCTATCCCTAAGCAAAACAGCAGGCAAAAGCCTAAGCTGCGGCGGCGAGCTGTACGATCATTCATCGGTTCTCTCTGCAAGAAACCCCGTCCTTCAGGGCGGGGAGGGATAGCGGCTGCGGTCTTGCAGCCATCAAAAAAAGGTGTGGGCTTTCCACCCACGGGGTCGTGAGACTCTGCCCCGTAAAGGGCCCGGTGACGCAGGGCTTGCGCCCCGTCTCCCCTCGCCAATGTCGGCAACCGGAAGATCCGTAGCCAAGTTGAACGAACCAGTCGGGTTTAACCCCCCAAGCTGGAAAAGGCTTCAATGATTCGAATCACCGCTGGCCCCACTGCCACTAAAAAAAATGCCGGAAACAAACACAGCACCAACGGAAACACCATTTTAGTGCCAATTTTAGCAGCCGCTTCTTCAGCGCGCTGCATGCGCTGATCGCGGAAGTCTTCGGCATAGATGCGCAGCGTATCGGCAATACTGCCGCCAAAGCGCAGACTTTGGGCAAGCAACGACACCAAGCCACGGATATCATCCAGCCCAGTGCGGACATATAAATTCTTCAGCGCCTCAACCCGTGCTACGCCAGCGCGAATTTCCCCATCCACCAAGCGTAATTCCAGCGACAGTTCAGGATAACTAGGATGAATCTCCCGCGCCACACGCTGCAAGGCCGCGTTCAAGCCCAATCCCGCCTCAATACACACCACCAGCAAATCCAGCGCGTCTGGAAACGCATGCCGCAGTTTGCGTTGCCGACCCTCGACTTGACGCCTGAGCACGATATTTGGGCCAATCACCCCAATACTTGCCCCTAGCGTGGCATAAAATATCAACTGTGGGGTGGGCGTTTCCGGCCAGATTTGCGGTACCAATACTAATACTAAGAGGGGTGGCAGCAAGGTCGCGAGAATTTTAAGCCCATAGAACAAAGTCAACGCCGAGTCGGAACGGTAGCCGGCAATGACCAGTTGATTGGCGATTTTCGTCCGTTCGCTGGCTTGGCTGGGAAGCAGCAGCCCTGAATAGGGTTCCAAGGCATCCCCAATACGTTCGCTTCTCTTCGGATCTGTGGACGCTGACGATTCAGCAGGGCGGCTGAGTTCACCGAGCCGCCGCCGCAGAGGATCATAGCGAGTATTGATCAAGACAATCAGAGCTAAGCTGATCAGCAACACCGCTCCGCCGACCAGCAGCATAAACGCCAACTGTAACTGTTGCGGCGTTAGATTGATTGAATCGATGAGCTCAAATACCGCGTCCATCACATTTCTCAGAGTGTTCAGACATCAGACATCAATACGAATAATGCGGCGAATCCACAATATACCAACCACCATGAGCGCAAAAGTCGCTGCAATCATGCGTTGTCCTGTGGGATCATTCAGCAACGTGGGCATATAGTCCGGTGAACTCAACATCAGCATAATAAACAACACAAACGGCACTAAAGCCAGAATCCATGCCGATAACCGCCCTTCAGCGGACAGGGTGCGCACGCGGCGCTGAAAGCGAAAGCGAGCGCGGATCACTGCTGCAATTTTTTCCAGCACTTCGGCTAAATTACCTCCAGTTTCGCGCTGAATCAGTACCGAGATGACCATCACAGTCAGCGACATGCTCGGGGTGCGTTCAAGCAAACTGAGAAAAGCACTGCGCACATCGGCACCGTAATTAATATCGGCGAATGTGGTACCGAATTCACTCGCAATAGGTTCATCCATGTCCTCAGCAATCAGTTGTAAGGTTTCGTTGAACGGATGACCGGCTCGCAGCGCTCGGGTCATAATTTCTAACGCTTCAGGCAGTTGTTCTTCAAACTGCTCTAAACGTTGCTTACGGCGGAAACTGAAATAGCCCAAGGGCAAACTGCCGAAGCTCAGGGCGAATAACCCCGCAAACAGGATATGATTGAGTATCATCCAGCCCAATAGCCCCCCCGCGAGTGCGAAGCCAGCACACACCAGCACCAGCCGATAGGCGGGCAGGGAGGATCCCGCTTGCAGCAATAACCAGCGCAGTGAGGTCATGCCGGGCAGAGATTCTAACGCGCGTTCTACCGGCGATAAGTCCCGCAGATAGTGTTCACGCAGCAGTGAGGTAATCTGGGGTTGTTCGAAGGTTTCACCGATTTCCTCAACCCGTTTGCGCAGTCGCCGTGCCGCCTGGCGTTGAGCACCAAACGCCGGTACAGTCAGACTTAATGACATAAGAAAGGCGGCAAATGCGACCATAGCAATAAAGATCAGGCCACCGGTACTGGTGAAAAAGGTCTCCAGGGCGATCAACAGCGAGCCATCTATACGCGATAACAAAGCATCCATCAATGCATCCCCCAGCCTTCACCGCGTTGCGGATCAAACAGATCCACCGATAGCGGAATGCCGCGTCGGTAGAGTTGTTCGCGGAAACTGGGCATGGTGCCGGTAGCGCGAAATCGGCCTTCTACCAAAGGTTTGCCATTGCGCTCAACCACATTCATGCGTTCAAACCGGAAAATTTCCGACATGGTGATAATATCGCCTTCCATACCGTTAATTTCTTGAATACTGGTGAGACGGCGGCCACCGTCTTCCATGCGTTCAGTTTGCAGCACCAGATGCAAGGCTGAGGCAATCTGCGTCCGCACAGCTTTTACGGGCAATTGCAAACCGGTCATGGCCACCATATTCTCAATCCGCGTTAAAGCATCGCGGGGTTTATTGGCGTGGATCGTTGTTAAGGAACCATCATGGCCGGTATTCATAGCTTGGAGCATATCCAAGGCTTCTTGACCGCGCACCTCACCGACCACAATCCGATCTGGCCGCATCCGTAAGCTATTGCGCACCAGATCGCGGATTGTAATCTCGCCTCGGCCCTCAATATTAGGCGGACGCGATTCCAGACGCACCACATGCGGTTGGCGTAATTGTAATTCAGCGGAATCTTCAACCGTCACAATGCGTTCAACAGCAGGAATATACTGCGATAGCATATTCAGCAAGGTGGTTTTACCCGAACCGGTGCCGCCCGCTACTAAGATATTCAGGCGGGCTTGCACACAGGCGACCAGAAACTGACCCATAGCCGAGGTAAAGCTATGGTAGTTATTAATCATTTGCTCCATACCCAGCATATCACTGCGAAAGCGCCGGATTGATACCACCGGCCCATCGAGTGCCAGAGGTGGAATAATCACATTCACCCGTGAGCCATCTTCCAAACGGGCGTCCACCATCGGGGAGGATTCATCAATGCGCCGTCCTACTCGGGTCACAATGCGGTCGATGATCTTCATCAAATGGGCATCGTTTTCAAATTTCAGCAATGTGGATTCCAGCCGCCCTTGGCGTTCAATATAAATCGAGTGGCTGCCATTGACCAAAATATCCGAGATAGCTTTGTCTTCTAGCAGCGGTTCCAGTGGCCCCAGACCGAGAATATCATCCTCGATATATTGGATAATACTTTGCCGCTGCTTTTGACTCAGTGGCAGGGCTTCGCTGTTAATCAGTTGCTTACCGATATCGCGGATTTGGCTGCGGGCTTGATGATCTTCAAGGCTGGTAATCAGCGACAAATCCATCACTTTAAGCATTTTTTTATGGATATGCTGTTTCCATTCCAGCTCTTGCTGACTTGGGCCGATCGAGGTCTGTGGCGTGGGTTCTTCTGGTAAAAGTTCCGGCTGCGGTACGGTCACTTCACTGTTGACGATCGCTGTGGGTGGCTCAGGTTTCGGTTGGATGGACGGTTGAAATAAACGATCTCTGAGTTTCATGCTGATTAGAATCCTAGCCGGTTAAACAGGCTGCGTTTCGCTGGCGGTAGCCCCAGCAATTTGGCAGCTAGATCATCCAAATCGCGGGTA
>PWUP01000012.1 GCA_003562535.1 Gammaproteobacteria bacterium
GTCTCTCCAAAGTTGTACACCACAATCCCGTAGAGTTGCACGGTAATCATCGGCACCATCACCGCCAGCGCCACCAGCCCGAAACCGTCCGTCAGCGGATTACGGCCACGGATGGAGGACGCCAGCCCAATACCCAAAGCCGCAATCAGTGGCACAGTGACGATATTGGTGGTCACGCCGCCGGAGTCATAGGCCAGACCGACGATTTCAGCCGGGGCGAAGAACGTGACCACTAACACCAGCACATAGCCGATGATCATATACCACTGAATCGGGTGACCGAGCACAGTGCGCATAATCCCTAGCGCCACTACGCCGCCGACGGACAGTGCGACGATGAGTCGCAGGGTAAACGCTTCAATACGCCCTTCGCTGATTAACTCGGCTTGTTCAGCAACCGCAATCAAGGCCGGTTCGGCAATAACGGCAGAAAACCCCATGCAAAAACCGAACGCCATCAATAAGGGCAAGGAGCCACGCCGAGCAAAGGCATTGGACAGGTTCTTGCCGATGGGGAAAACCCCCATTTCCAAGCCTTGGAGAAACAACGCCACACCCAACACCACAATCCCTAAACCGATGCTGATCGACAGCAGATCGTCTGGCACTTGCCGCAATACCAATAACTGAAAGAACGCCACGACCAGAATGATTGGCAGTAAATTGCGGAAAGCGTGTTTAAGGATGTCCCAAAAGGCGCTGAGTTGTTCCAAGATAGGGGTGACCTCGAAGTGCGTCAAAACCGCAAGTGTACGTTAATCGCAGCGAATTGTTAATGCGGTCTTGCAGGCAGGGTGTTCAGTGATCCAGTTCTCTTACCACTCTAAACCCTTGAAATTTGACATCACAGCAGTCCGCTAACAACCAAGTGCGGTGCGCTGAACGCAGCCGCCACGGGGCAGTGTACCAAGCTCCGCCGCGCACAACCCGCCGCTGGGCGATGGGTGCCTCAGCAGGCAGGCACTGTTGTTCTAATCCTGTGTAGTGCTTATCGTACTCGGAAGCGGTCCATTCCCAGACATTACCGTGGCAATCGTACAGCCCCCAAGCGTTGGCAGGAAACTGACCGACAGGGGTGGTTTTACGGCGAAATAGCCCCGGCTTGCCATCGGCGTAAACAAACCCTCCGTCATAATTGGCTTGATCGGTGTGCAGGGTGGCTCCATAGTGAAACGCCGTGGTAGTGCCTGCCCGACAGGCGTATTCCCATTCCGCTTCAGACGGCAGCCGATAGGTGTGCTGGGTGAGGGCCGATAGCCACTGGCAATAGGCCATAGCGTCGTACCAAGAAACATTCACCACCGGACGCTGGCCTCGCCCCCAGTTTTGGCGATCAGACAACAGGGGCCGATCCATAACCGTGCAAAAGTGGTCGTATTCGGCAAAGGTTATCGGATAGCGCCCGATGGCAAAGGCGCGTTTAATGTCCACGGCATGCAAGCGTTCATCGTGATGGTGCTCTAACTCGTCTTCGGGCGATCCCATCATGAAGTGTCCAGCAGGCACGTTCACCAATTCTGGGCTGGAACCACCCTCTGGAAGCGGATCAGTGATCATAGCTGATCAGGTAGCGAACGCGCTACCCGAAAGCCAATATGACTCCCAAAATAGCTTGGTAGTTTGTGTTCGCGTTGCGCACTGCGCAACCAACCGCTGTCGTTAATCCACCCGCCCCCACGCAGCACTCGTGCGGTCTTAGCATCCGCATCGATGGGTAACACATTGAGTTCTTGACCTGCGTAATGGGCATTATAAGCCGATCCTGTCCACTCCCAGACATTGCCGTGCATATCGTGAAAACCCCAAGGATTAGCGGGATATTGGCCAACCGGTTGAGTTTTAGTCACCTTGAAGCGCTGTAAGAGCTGGTACCACGCAGGCTGGAACACAGCACGCTGTTCGTTAATGGTTTCACCGCAAGAATATGCTGTGGTTGTTCCTGCTCGGCAGGCGTATTCCCACTCGGCTTCAGACGGTAAGCGATAGGCGTAGCCGGTGACTTCTGATAACCATTGGCAATAGGCCATAGCATCATACCAACTGACATTAATGACTGGGCGTTGTCCCCGCCCCCAACCCATGTCTAAAATGGGTCGGCGGTCCGTTGTGCGACAAAATACATCATATTCTGCGAACGTAACCGGATACCGACCGAGCGCAAACGCTAACGGAACACACACTTCATGCCAGTGTTCATCAGGATCACGCTGCGGTTCTGCACCTCGCGACCCCATCATAAATCGCCCCGCTGACAGGGTAATGAGTTGCGGTTCTGGGTGAGGGTCTGTGGTTAAATGATCATTAGACACGTTTGCTCAAATCCTCCCTAGGGAGATTAATGACTGTGCCGTCGTTGATAAAGCTCAACGACGGGACAAGGTTATAGTGGTTGACCGTGATGCGTTGGTTTACAACGCTTAATTGACTTCACTGTCAGTGGGGGTATCGTCAGTTTTGCGTCCACTGCGCAGATCCTTGATTAACTCCAAGGCTTTACTGCGCTGAGCGTCGATGACCTTGATTTTGGCTTCAATTTCATCGCGCTCTTCTGGCGTAGTCGCTGTCTCTAAAGCCGCTTGTTGCTCTAACGCTTTTTTTTTCAACTTTTTGGTCACTTTGACAATCGACTTGAGCTCTTTTTGCTGAGCTTGGTAATCGGTATCCAGCAGTCGGGTTAATTTACCGAGGAGTTTGTACGGCATGGCTATCACCAATGGGAGTATCGGGGTTGGTTGTGGTATCAGCGATTGCACTGATGTCTTTGTAATCCAGAGCAATTTTGCTCTCTACTGCTTCGTCTTCAGCCGATCCAGGTTGCACCAAAGCTTCTGCCGCTTCAATGAGGTTCTCACACAGCTCGTAAGTGTAACTCTCGTCATTCATCATCGAGGTTGCAATGTTAGGAGCCAAACGTCCTTCCTGAAGTGACTGATTTAAACTGGCAATAAATTTCTGGCTGGATTGCTCCAACGACAGCTTAAGCCCGTCCAGTGACAAGCTGGTGACGGCTTCTGGGTCTTGGCTGCGAATTTCTTGGATTTCGCGTAAAGTCAGCGCGATTTGCCGACGAATCCGATTATACGGTTCGCGTACGACAGGATCGGTGGCAAGACCATAACGCGATAGATTTTTATGCAAATGTTTCATCGCTTTAACGGCCTCAACAAGATCACGGCTGGACTGCTGTAACTCGAACAACTGCTGGGCTGAGGATTCTTCCAACCCACCACGCCCTTGAATCGCGCTGATAAAGGCAATGATCGCGCTGTGCAGGCTTTTGATTTTGCGCTCATACACATCGTCCACATCCAGCGGTGTCATTTTGCGAGTCGCAGCAATAGCCGCCGTCAGCGATTGCTGCGAATCAATGACGGAACGCTCCAGACTCAGACCATGAGCCAGTAAATCATAGGTGTTGTCGTACAAGCGGTTCAATTCTTTGCGCACCGCATTGATGGCGCTGGCTGGGGTTTCCAAGGCTCCGCTGTACAAATAGCGCGGTTGTTCGGTGGGTTTGGCGGCAAACTGCACATAACGCTCTAAAAAGGCAGCTAACTGATGAACAAAAGGTAACAGCAATAATACCCCCAATACATTGAACACGGTATGGAATAAGGCCAATTTCAGTAATAGATTGTCAGCGATGCCTATGGCTGCACTCAGATAATCGATGAGCAGGCCAATCTGGCCGATGAATGAGATCGCCACTATGGCGGTAATCAGGTTGAAAATCACATGGGCAAGCGCCAAGCGTTTGCCGCCTAAGTCCGCCGTCATCCCCGCAATCGCCGTAGTGACTGCGCTGCCTAAGTTGGCACCAATGGCTAAGGCTAGGGCATTTTCATAGCTCACCTGCCCTGAGGCCAAGGCGGCAATAATCACCAGCAGGGTGGCATGACTGGACTGCATAATGACCGTCAAAGCCACGCCAATGCCCGTGTACAATAGCACTCCAGCCAATCCGGTCACCGCATAGGCCGAGAGATCGAAGCTGTCTTGGAAGGCATCGAATCCCTCTTTCATATAGTGAATACCGAGGAATAAAAACCCAACACCCAACGCCAAATACCCAAGCCCTTTTAGGGTTTTGGAGCGTTGCAACGTCAGCACCACACCAAACACCACCGCAGGTAGAGCATAAGCCGCGATGTTGACCGACATGCCCAGACCGGCGATCAACCACGCGCCAGTGGTGGTGCCAATA